>JAOZTM010000001.1:0-3999 GCA_029942215.1 Metamycoplasmataceae bacterium
TGAAAGTTGGAAAACAAATGCAATTCTTTGGAGCTAGAACAAACCTTCCAAAAGCACTTCTATATTCATTGAATGGTGGAATTGACGAAATTAAAGGTGTTCAAGTAACTCCTAAGTTCGTTCCTATCACAAGTGATGAAGCATTAGACTATGACGAAGTTATGGATAGATATTTACAAACACTTGAGTGAACAGCTGAAATGTATGTAAGAGCATTAAACGTTATTCATTATATGCACGATAAGTATTACTATGAATCAACACAAATGGCATTCTATTCAAAAGATGTTTACAGATTCTTTGCTACAGGAGTTGCTGGATTATCAGTTGCTGCAGATTCACTTTCAGCTATTAAGTATGCGAAAGTATTCCCTAAAAGAAATGAAGCTGGAATTATTACTGATTTCAAAATTGAAGGAGATTTCCCTAAATTTGGAAATGATGATGAGAGAGTTGATTCAATCGCTTCAGATCTTGTTAAAAGATTCATGAACATGATTAGAAAGCAACCTGTATATAGAGATTCAGAACCAACACTTTCAGTTCTTACAATTACATCAAACGTAGTTTACGGTAAGAAAACAGGAGCTACTCCAGATGGAAGACCAGCTCATGCACCATTTGCACCAGGGGCTAACCCAATGCACGATCGTGATAGTTCAGGAGCTGTTGCTTCATTAGCATCAGTTGCTAAGATTCCGTTCAAACATGCTGCAGATGGAATTTCAAATACATTCTCAATTATTCCTGGAGCTCTAGGAAAATCAGATGAATTTGTAGTTCTGCCTTCATCAGCTCTTAATTCAGCTATTGAAATTGGAGAAGCTGGAGTTGTAGGTTACGCTGCTAATGCAGAAGGTAAATACGACGACGAAAAAACAATCGAAGAAAATAAAGAAAAATAAATATTTAAAAAGACAGAAAAAAATACACGAAGATAAAAGGAGATTATTATGGCTAAAAACCCAAGTGATAACAAAGTAGAAAACTTAACAGATTTAATGGATGGTTATTTTGGAAAAGGAGCTCAACACTTAAACGTAAACGTTTTAGATAGAGAGACTCTTAAAGATGCACAAGCACATCCAGAGAAGTATCCTCAACTTACAATCAGAATTTCTGGTTACGCAGTTAACTTTGTTAAATTAACAAGAGAACAACAAGATGAACTTATTGCAAGAACTCATCACACAGCATTCTAAGAAAAGCCAAATGGCTTTTTTATTTGCTCTATAATTAATTTATGAGCATTATTAAAAACAAAGAACTAGAAATGAGAATGAGTGATAATGAATCAAGCGAGTTTGCTTGATACAGCACTTATGAAACATTAGGAGCAGTTGATGGACCTGGTCTAAGACTGATAATATTTTTACAAGGTTGTCCAGTACAATGTTTGTTTTGTCATAATCCTGAAACAACTCCTTTTAGTAATAAAGAAAAGAAGATAACTATTGATGAAGTTATTGACTTATATAAAAGAAATAAATCTTTCTATGGAGAGAATGGTGGAATAACTTTATCTGGTGGTGAATCAATGGCACAGATAAATTTCGTTCTTGCATTATTCAAAAGATGTAGAGAAGAAGGAATTCATACAGCACTTGATACTGCTGCTGGTCCAATGGCATTACTTAAACCAAAAGAACTTAGTGAACTATTAGAATTCACAGATCTATTTATTATTGATATCAAACATCCGGACAATGAAGTTTGTATCGAACTTACAGGAACTGGTAACGTTAATCAATTAGCGCTTATTAAATTATGTGAACAACAAAAAGTGCATTTTTGAGTTAGACATGTTTATGTTCCAACTTACTCAGATAGAAAAGAAGAATACATGATCAACTTAGGAAGAATGATTGCTAATCTTAAGATGATGGATAAGTTCGAAATTCTACCTTATCACAACATGGCAATCTTCAAATATGAAAATCTTGGATGAGCTTATCAATTGAAAGAATTAGAACCTCCAACTGCAGAACAATTGGCTGAGGGAATGAAATTGATAAACGAAGGTGTAGCAATAGCTAGAGAAGATTTAAGTAAATCATTGATATAAGACAAAGGTGAAGATGTTAAGAATATATCAATCAACTGGTATATTTTTATTTATAATTTTTATATGAAAATAATAACTAATTTAAACTTCGATCAAAACACATATATTTTTTCAGTAGATGAGAAAGTAGTTGTAGTTGATCCTGGATATAACTCGAAAGAAATAATTGAATATTTTGGAACTAACAAACCAGATTTAATTTTGCTTACACATTACCATTTTGATCATGTTGCATCTGTTAATGAACTTTGTCAAAAATACGGAATCAAAGCAATGATAAATAAAGCTGATTATGAATTACTTTTGAACAATGATTTAGCGCAATCTATGGGTCTTACAAATCCAGAAATAGATAAAGAAAATATTGTTTCATTCGAAGATGAAATTAAAGATCTTCCAAGCATTGAAATAATTCAAGCACCGGGTCATAGTGAGGGTTCTACACTTTTCGTTTATGAAAAGACTATTTTTACAGGTGACGTTTTATTTGCTGATACTTATGGAAGAACAGACTTACTTGGTTCTGATAACCAAAAGCAAATTAGCACACTTAAATCTTTCAATAAATTAGATGGTGAACTTGTTGTTTGTCCAGGGCACGGACGTTCTGAAATGCTTGCGAATATTATTAAAAATAATAACTTTTTCTAAATGATATAATTAAGTAAATAAAAGGAGCATATATGAGTAAAGTACTAGTAGTAAACGCGGGGTCATCAACAATTAAATGAAAGCTTTTTGAAAAGAATAATTTAGATGTTATTGCAGAAGGAATAGCAGACAGAATTTTTGTAGATGGAATCATCGAAACAAAATTCAATGGAGAAAAACAATCAAGAGAGGTTACTCTTAATTCTCACGCTGATGCTTCAGCTGAAATCGTTAAAGATTTAGAATCAATGAAAATAATTCAAAACACAGAAGATGTAACAAACATTGGATACAGAGTTGTTCAAGGTGGAACTATATTTGAAGTAACAACAATTCTAGATGACGAAGCGGTAAAAATGATCGATGATCTTTCACCACTTGCACCTCTTCATAACCCCGGAGCAGTTCAAGCTATAAATGCTTTCTCTTCTTTATTTAAAAACGCAATCGGAACTGCGACATTTGATACATCATTCCACACTACAATTGATAAGGTTAATTCAACATATCCAATGGAACAAAAATTAGCTAAAGAATTAAAAATTAAAAAGTACGGAATGCATGGAACATCACACAAATACATTACTGAAAAATTAGAAGAAGTTTTAGGTAAAGATAAAGTTTCATTTGTAAACTTACATATTGGTAATGGAGCGTCACTGTGTGCTGTTAAAGACTCTCTATCAATAGATACTTCAATGGGTATGTCACCACTTGCAGGAATCATGATGGGTACAAGATCAGGAGATATTGATCCTTCTATTCACGCTTACGTTTATAAAGAAAAAGGAATTATGCCAGATGAGTTTGACAGAATCTTAAATAAAGAATCAGGACTTAAAGGTGTATCTGGAATTTCTCAAGATATGAGAGATATTCTTAAAGCAATTTCTGAAGGAAACGAACAAGCTGATTTCACACTTAATTTATACGCTCAAAGAATTATTGATTACACAGCAATTTACTTAAATAAAATTGAAGTTAAATCTGATGCGATTGTATTCACAGCTGGTGTTGGAGAAAACGGAGTTCTATTAAGAGAAAGAGTTATTAATGGACTTAAGTCATTTGGTGTTGAAATGGATTCAGAAGTAAACTCTGGAAAAATCGGTGATGTACAATTAATTTCATCTGCAAATTCTGCAATTCCTGTTTATGTAATTAGAACTGATGAAGAATTAATGATTGCTAAGGAAAATTTAGAAGTTTCAAAGAAGGCGAACTAATATGAAAATAGTTATTTTTGATGCAAAGGAATATGACAAAACAACATTTGCAAAAGC
>JAOZTM010000001.1:4099-29172 GCA_029942215.1 Metamycoplasmataceae bacterium
TGAAAATAGTTATTTTTGATGCAAAGGAATATGACAAAACAACATTTGCAAAAGCAAACAAGAATAATCATGAAATAATTTATAGATCTAAAAGACTATTATTAGAAAATGTAGAAGAAGCTGCAGGAGCAGATGCTGTTTGTGGTTTTGTTAATTGTGATGGAAGTAAAAAAGTTTTGGAAGCGTTATCTAAGTTAGGAATCAAGTTCTGATTTGAAAGATCAGCAGGTTATGACAATATTGATTTGAAAGCAGCAGAAGAGCTTGGGATTAAAGTATTTAGAGTTCCTGGTTATTCTCCAGAAGCAGTCGCAGAACACGCTATGACGCTTATTACAGCTATTAATAGAAACATTCATATTGCATACAACAGAACAACTTCAAAGAACTTTTCATTAAACGGACTTCAAGGAGATACAATTCATGGACAAACAATTGGAGTGCTTGGAGCCGGAAGAATTGGACAAGCTTTCATTAAAATTGCAAATGGATATGGAGCTAAAGTTATTGTTTATGATGAGTACGCTCAAAAGAACTTTCCAGATACTGCAAAAGATTTAAATTTTCAATATGTAGACAAAGAAACTATATTTAAAAATTCGGATTATTTATCTCTTCATTTACCATTGATGGATTCTACTAAACACATCGTAAATAAAGAAACTCTTTCACTTATGAAAAAGTCAGCAATTATTACGAACACATCTCGTGGAGCATTAATTAATACATCTGATTTATTAGAAGCATTAGATTATGGGAAGTTAAGAGGTGCAGGACTTGATGTTTACGAAAATGAAAAAGGAGCATTCTTCTTCGACAGATCAAATGATCTAATTCCTGACCCTTTATTAAATAGATTAAGGGCTCACAGAAATGTAATCATTACTTCTCACCAGGCATTCTTTACAAACTTAGCATTAAAGCAAATTGCTGAAACAACAATGGCTAATGTTGAACTTGCTGTAAAGGGCGAAGACGGGTCAACAAGATTGATTATTCAAGAAGATGGAAAAGTACTAAACGGATAACCATATATGGTTATTTTTTTATATAATATATACATGTCAAAGAAAAAACAAAAAGAACCAAAAGGTCCAGGAGAAAAGAAACTAATAAGATTCTTTATCTTTTTGGGAATAGGAGTAATAATCCTAGGTATGGTGCTTTCAATTTTGGCAGGATTCAGCATAATCTAATAGCGCAATAATTTTAGGGGTAGTAAGACAATTACTTTATAGAGAGTTGGGGATAGTGGAAACCCGACAAGGAAAACTTACGAGTTACTAATTAGCAGTTAATACCGCATAAGTCACGTTACGACTAAAGAGAGTCCTATAAGGGTGGTACGTTGGCCCCTTATATGGACTTTTTCTATTAAGGAGCACAAAATGAACACAAAATATAATCACAAAGAAATTGAACTTGGTAAAAACCAGAAATGAATTGATAAAGAGATGTTTTCATCTCACGATCTTTCTAAACAACCATTTTCAATTATTCTGCCACCTCCCAATATCACAGGTAAACTTCACATCGGTCATGCTTGAGATGGATTTATTCAAGATACAGTTATAAGATATAAAAAACTAAAAGGGTTTGATGTAATGTGAGTACCAGGAATGGATCATGCTGGAATTGCTACGCAAGCTAAGGTTGAACAAAAGCTTAGAGAGAACAATGAACCTGGAAGATATGATCTTGGAAGAGAGAAGTTTTTAGAAAAAATTATTTCTTGAAAAGAAGAGTATGCAACAGAAATTAGAAAGCAATGAGGAACTCTTGGACTTGCTCTTGATTACAAGAATGAAAGATTCACAATGGATGATGGTCTTTCTGATGCAGTTACTAAAGTATTTATAAAAATGTATGAAGACGGATTAATCTATAGAGGTAATAGAGCAATCAACTGAGATCCAGAATTACAAACAGTTCTTTCTAATATTGAAGTAATCAATAAAGAAACAGAATCAACAATGTTTTATATCAAACTTGCAATCAAAGATTCAGAAGAGACTATTCAAGTCGCAACAACAAGACCAGAAACAATGTTTTCAGACGTTGCTATAGCCGTTAATCCTGAAGATGATAAGATGAACCAACTAATTGGTAAAGAGGTTCTACACCCACTTACAGGCAAAATCCTTCCTATAATAGGAGACGATTATATTAAAGTTGGTAAAGGAACTGGTGCAATGAAAGTTTCTGCACATGCACAAGCTGATATTGAAATCATTCAAAAGAACGAATTAGAAGTTATTGAATGTATTGATAAAAATGGAAAAATGAATTCAATTACAAATGAGCTTGAAGGTACTGATAGATTTGAAGCTAGAAAAACCGTAATTGAAATTCTTGAAAAATCAAACATGGTTGCTAAGAAAGAATCAATTTCAAATGCAGTTTCATATTCTGAAAGATCAGGAGCAATAATTGAAACATTAATGATGCCTCAATGATTTGTTAATATGAAACCATTGTCTAAAAAACTAATTAAAGATTTGGAATCGGAAAGTGGAGTTAAGTTTTACCCAAACAGATTCGAAGAAGTTATTACTACTTGAATGGAAAATATAAACGACTGAGCAATTTCAAGACAACTTTGATGAGGGCACAGAATTCCTGCTTGATACAAAGGTGAAGAAATTAAAGTTCAAGTTGAATCACCTGGTTCAGAATGAAAACAAGATGAAGATGTTTTAGATACTTGATTCTCATCTGGTCTTGCTCCATTCTCGTTCTTAGGATGACCTGAAGAATCGGACAACGTAAAACGTTATTATCCTACATCACTACTTGTTACTGGTTATGACATAATCTTTTTCTGAGTAGCTAGAATGTATTTCCAAGGATTAGAGTTCATGGGAGAAAAACCTTTCAATGAAGTTTTAATTCATGGACTTATAAGAGCGGAAGACGGAAAGAAAATGTCTAAGTCTCTTGGTAATGGTATTGATCCGATGGATGTAGTTGAACAATATGGTGCGGACTCATTGAGATGATTCTTACTTACAAACTCAACACCTGGACAAGATATAAGATATTCTCCTCAAAAAATTGAAGCAGCTTGAGGACTTGCTAATAAACTTTGAAACATCTCAAGATATATTCTTGAAATAATGCCAGACTCAAACGAAGAAGAAACAGATGCTGATAAATGAATACTTGAAAAGCTTTCTAAATTGAAAGATACAATTAATTCAAAAATGGAAAGTTATGAATTTACAATAATAGGTAAAGAATTAACTTCATTCATCATGGAAGACTTCTCATCTTGATATATTGAATTTACTAAAACAATTCCAAACAAAAAAATTGCGATTAAGATACTTGAAGAATTACTAATTGTATTACACCCGTTCATGCCTAATATAACAGATCATATTTATTCAATGATTGAAGGTAATGAGTTATTAAATAATGAATGACCAGAAACTGAATACGCTTCAAATGCAGAATATATTAATCGTGTTATCTTAATAGTTAAAGCTATTAGGGAATTCAGAAATACAAATGATATTTCAAACAAAATTGAACTATTCTACCAACCAACAATATCTTTAAATACAAAAGAAGAGGAAATGATTAAAACCAT
Source organism: Metamycoplasmataceae bacterium (assembly GCA_029942215.1). GTDB lineage: Bacteria > Bacillota_I > Bacilli_A > Mycoplasmatales > Metamycoplasmataceae > Mycoplasma_O. Next base: position 7,692 of record JAOZTM010000001.1, read on the forward strand.
TGGTAATGCTTCTATCAAGGAAAATAAAGATGCTGTTGTGTCAGTAGGAGAGTTTGAAATCTACATTGAATTATCTAGTGATCAAAAAGATAAAGAAAATTCAAGAATAGAGGCAAGAGTATCTATAATTAAAGAAGAAATAATAAGGGCTGAAAAAATGTTGTCAAACGAAAGTTTCACTTCTAAAGCACCAGTCGAAAAAATTAAAGAAGAAGAAGAAAAATTAAATTCATATAAAGATGAACTTAAAATTTTACAAGGAGAACAAAATGGCTAAAACTAAATCAAAAAACTCAGCATTTAAAAAATTCGGAAAAACTGAATATTCAAATGACAAAGAATATTTAAATGCAATTGTTTCATCTGATACAACATATAAGGTTGGGAAGAAATCAAAAGCAAGAAGATTCAAGATTTCATTATGAACATATGCAATAGTTGTATTCACACTAACATTGCTTTCTCTTGCGATGTTGGCGCTTCCAAGTTCATTCGAAAAAAACAACAAAACAATAATCTCAATTATTGAAATGGTTGTATTCGCAGTTCTATCAATTGACTTAGCGCTTAGATGATACACATCAGAAGTTAGAATGAAAAAAGGTAATTGGTCATACTTCTTATTTCCGATTACAATTACTGGTTTAATGTTGATCGCTTCATTACTTCCTTCTCTATATCTTATTAATGTATGAATGAATACACATAATGAGGGACTAGAAGTTCTTAAAAATATGAAGTTCTTAAGAATATTTAGAATCATTCTACTTGCTAATCTAATTCCAGGTATCTCAATCTTTACAAGAGTACTTTCTAAGGAGAAGAGAATATTATTAATTGTATTTACATTAGTAATGATTACAATCCTGTTGTTCTCATTAGTTATTTACAATATAGAAGAAGGCAAAAGTGGAACAATGATTAGTTCGTTCTGAGATGCCCTTTACTTCTCAACAATAACACTGACAACAATTGGATTCGGTGATGTAACCCCTGTGCAGGATATGGGTAAAGTAGTAACAATAGTTATGTCTATCATTGGAATCGCAGTACTTGCGATACCTTCAGGTATTATTGCCGGTGGATTCATTGCTGAAATAAAAGCAACTAGAAAAAAAGATGGTTCAAAGAAAAAATAGATTATCCTATTTTTTTTATATCAATTGTCATTTTTGACTTTCAAGTCTTTCCTGGAGCTAAAGAGATTATCTCTTCTTTCTCAGATACATTCTTTACTAATTCTTTTTCATAATCTCCAACACCGTATCAGGGTTCAAGACATATGAAATTGTTTTCTTTAGTTTTTCATATTTGAAGATTGTTCGAGTCGTGTGTCATTGTGATTTTGTGTCCGCATGAGTTTAAGGTTATTTGATTAGTTGACAGCCCTTTATAAACTAGTGTATCATAGTCTTCAGCAAACTTAAGTGAACTAATGATTGAATTTGCGTCGACCCTATCATTTGTTAGTATTCCGTTTAGATCAATTGCAAACGCAAATTCTTTAGAGTTGATTTCAATAGAAGATTCTTCGTTTATTTTAAATGATGGATGTAGTCCGAAATGGAAGTAAGATGTTTCTTTCGATGCATTTGAGAAATGTGTTTCAATCTGCACGCCATCTTCACTCAATGAAATAAACTGTTGGATTCCAATTGTAAAAGGATATCTTTCATCTGCTATATGAATTGCACTTAAGACAAGGTTATCATTTTCTATAAATTGATCTCATTCTAATTCATTTCAAAAACCATGTTTTGGAATATCATATTCCTTACCATTCACAATAAAAGACTTTGATTTTCCTAGGACTGGTCAAATAATTGGGAATGTTTTTGCTCAACTCTTATTTGTTGTATGCAATATTTCAATATCATTATATGTAAGAGAAGAAATCTCACCTTTATTATTTGTATTTATTTTTATCTTTTTATTATTTAATCTCATATAATTATTTTAACTAAAAGGAGAAAATATGAAAATTATTAATGGAACTGAATTAGCCAATTCAATGACTGGTGAATTAAGAGAACGTATTTCTTCTTTAAACAAAGAAGTGTCTTTAGGAATAATACAAGTTGGGGAAAACGAGGCTTCAACTAAATATGTAGCTTTTAAAGTAAAGAAAGCTGAAGAACTTGGTATTGTTCCTTTTGTTTATAAAATTCCTGAAGGAACTTCAGAAAAATCATTAATCAAAACATTGCAAGTGATTGCGACTGAAGTTGATGGACTAATAATTCAATTGCCACTTCCAGAAGGTTTCAACAAGGAACTGTTGTTAAACTCTATTCCAGTTGATAAAGACATTGACGGACTTCATAGTGAAAATACTTTCACAACTCCAGCTACCCCAAGAGGTATCATGACTATCTTAAAAAGCGAAGGTGTAGATTTTGCTTCTTCAAAGTTCGCTGTTGTTGGTCAATCTGATTTAGTCGGTAAGCCACTAGCTGACATTATTGAAGCTAAAGGCTCAACAGTTTCAAGACATGATCTTTCAACTGGTTTAAAAGGAACTGAAGTAGCTGATGTAGTAATAGTTGCTGCTGGATCACCTAATTTAATTAAAGCTGAGAATATAAAAGAAGGAGTTGTTTTAATAAACGTTGGAATTAACGCTATTGACGAAGACGGTAAAACTAAACTTGTAGGAGATGTTGATATGGATTCAATAGGAACTAAACCATCTAAAGTTACTAATGTAACAGGCGGAGTTGGGCCAATGACAATAATTTCACTCTTCAAAAACCTTCTTGATTTGATTGAAAATAATAATTAGCAAACCAAAGGTCACTTTGCTATAATTCAAGCATGACTAACAGACAAAGAGAATATCTAAAATTATCTATTGAAAGTTTCATTGAAGATGGCATCCCTGTTGCGTCTTCTCATTTGCTAACAAAATACAAATTACAAATATCATCAGCAACAATCAGAAGTGAAATGAATGCTCTTGAAGATGAAGGCTTTTTAGAAAAGGCGCATACGTCATCTGGAAGAATTCCAACTACTAAAGGATACGATTACTTTGCAAGAAACCTTTCTTCAAATACAAACAAAAAAATTGAAGCAAAGATAGCGGATTTATTTGCTGAAAGAAGAGCTTCAATCGACGTTACTCTTGATAAAGCTGCTTCAGCCATTTCAGAGATTGCAGGACTAACACTTGTTACTTCTTCATCTGACTCAGAAGAAACTTTAAAATCAATTCAATTAACACCTCTTGATGAAACAAAAGCAATGGTAGTAATGGTTACCTCAACTGCAAAGGTTCAAACAAAGTTATTAAACTTTAATGAAAACGTAAAAGCTGATGATGTAAAAGTAGCTATAAGATTATTCAAAGAAAGACTTGTAGACAGCAAGTTGAGAGACCTTCCTGCAAAGATTGATGCGTTAGCTCCAATCCTTGCTGAAAGTGTTAAGAATTTCGAAGAGCTTATACAAACATTTATCTCAAGTATTTTTGATTTCCATAAAAGAATTACAAACAACATATATGGGAATACAAATCTTATTAAATCTGAAAGTATTGAAAGAGCAGATCTTGCTAAATTAATAAACTTAATTGAAAATAAATCAGTTTGATCATCAATCGAAGGAAAACTAGATGAAGATGAAACTATTAAGATAGATATTAGAAACAACAACACATCAATTATTTCTAAGAGACTTGAAACTAAAGAAGGATCAAAAGAAATCTCTATTGTTGGTTCGAATAGAATGGATTACAGTGACGCAAAGCAAGCAATAAAAATATTAGAATCAATATTGAAAGGTGAAAACAATGGAAAATAAAAAAACTGAAAAAGTTGAAGAAACAAAAGTTCCTAAAAAAGAAGTTAAACCTAAGGTTGACTACAAAGCTGAAAACAAAAAGCTTCAAGAAGAAATTAAGAACCTTTCATCTAAAGTTGATTCACTTACAATGGAAAACCAAATCAATATGATTGCATTCCAAGAGAAAGCAAAAACTTTCCAGGAAAAGGCTCAAGTTGAAATTAACAAATTTAAAGAAGAGTTTGAAACAAAGAATTCAGAAGAGCAAGTTGAATTTAAAAAGTATGCATCTCAGAAATTATTTGAGTCGATTATTCAACCCTTGATTAACATTGAAATTGCAATTAAATCTGGAAAAACTCAAGGCTCAGAAGTGTCTGCATATGTAGCTGGATTCGACATGTTAATGAATCAATTATTTACTGAATTAGAATCGTTCGGATTAACAAAGATAATTCCTAACATAGGTGATACGTTCGAACCTGAACTACATGAAGCATTTGCAACTGCTGAAGGTAAAGAAAATTCAATTCTAGATGTTAAAAAGAATGGATTTAAATTAAATGAAAGAGTAATTCAGCCAGCTATAGTCGTAATTGGTGGATAAAAAAATATTTTAGCACTTTCCTTGTGAGAGTGCTAATTTTTATGTTATACTTATTCTAGGAAAGATAAGGAGGCCATCATGGCTAAAGAAATAATATTAGGGATAGATTTAGGAACAACAAACTCTGTTGTTGCTGTTATAGAAAACAAAAAACCAATCGTTTTAGAAAACGCAAACGGGAAGAGAACAACTCCTTCTGTTGTGTCATTTAAAAACGACGAAATTATAGTTGGTGAAGTTGCGAAAAGACAAATGGAAACAAATCCAAATACAATCGCTTCTGTTAAGAGATTAATGGGTACTGATAAAACAGTTGAAGCGAACGGTAAGAAATATAAACCAGAAGAAATTTCTGCAATGATATTAACTCATCTTAAAGAATACGCAGAAAAGAAAGTAGGACAAAAAATAACTAAAGCAGTTATTACAGTTCCAGCTTACTTTAATAATGCTGAACGTGAAGCTACTAAGAATGCAGGGAAAATTGCGGGATTAGATGTTGAACGTATTATTAATGAACCTACTGCAGCTGCACTTGCATTTGGTATTGATAAATTAGATAAAGAACAAAAGGTTCTTGTATACGATCTAGGTGGAGGTACATTTGACGTATCTGTATTAGATCTAGCTGATGGAACATTCGACGTTCTATCAACTTCAGGAGATAACAAACTTGGTGGAGATGATTGAGATCATGTCATTGTAGAATGATTAGTGGATAAAATCAAGACTAACCACTCATTTGACCCTGAAGCTGACAAGATGGCTATGCAACGTCTTAAAGATGCTGCTGAGAAAGCTAAGATTGAATTATCTGGTCAAGCTACTACAACTATTTCATTACCTTTCCTTGCAATGACTGATAACGGTCCTTTAAATGTTGAAGAAGAATTAACTAGAGCTGAATTTGAAAAGATTACACACTCTCTTGTTGAAAGAACAAGAAAACCAATCGAAGATGCACTTAGAGAAGCTAAGCTTACAGCTGCAGACATCGATGAAGTTTTATTAGTTGGAGGTTCAACAAGAATACCTGCTGTTCAAGCAATTGTTAAAGAACTTACTAATAAAGAACCAAATAGAACAATTAACCCTGATGAGGTTGTTGCTCTTGGTGCTGCTGTTCAAGGTGGAGTTCTTGCTGGAGATATTGATGATGTTCTTTTACTAGACGTTACTCCCTTATCTCTTGGTATTGAAACAATGGGTGGTGTTGCTACACATATCATTCCAAGGAACACAACAATCCCAGTTACGAAATCACAAGTATTCTCAACAGCTGCTGATAATCAACCTGAAGTTACTATTGTTGTTGTTCAAGGTGAAAGACCAATGGCATCAGATAATAAGAACTTAGGTAGATTCGCACTTGGAGGAATTGAGTCAGCTCCTAAAGGAGTTCCTCAAATCGAAGTTTCATTCTCTATAGATGCAAACGGAATAACAAAAGTTTCAGCTAAAGATAAGAAGACTAATAAAGAAACATCAATAACAATTGAAAATTCTTCTTCTTTATCAGAAGACGAAATCGAAAAAATGATTAAGGAAGCCGCTGATAATAAAGTTGCTGACGAAAAACGTAAAGACGAAGTTGAAACAACTGTTAGAGCTGAATCTCTAATCAACCAACTTGAAAAAGGAATTGCTGATCAAGGTGATAAAGTTGATAAGAAACAAAAAGAAGTTACTGAAAAGCAGATCAAAGAAATCAAAGATTTAATGGAAGCTAAGAAAACAGCTGAACTTAAAACTAAACTTGATGAAATTGAAAAAGCTGCTCAAGCATTTGCTCAACAAGCTGCTCAACAAAAAAGAGATGAAGCTCCTTCAGAATCAAAAGGAAAACCATCTGAAGATACAGTAGAAGCAGAAGTTAAGGAAAAATAATACCGTAAGGTATTTTTTTTATATCTATAATGTATGTATGGAAATAATCTCATCAATGGCAAACAAAAAAATAAAGGACTATAAAAAACTCCTTCAGAAAAAATATAGACGTGAGTTTAAACTTTTTCTTGTCGAAGGTGATCATTTGATTTCAGAAGCTAAAGCAAATGGAGAAGTTGTTGACATGATGACAATGAATCCTGAAAAAGAAGGATTAATATTAGCGCCATTTATTTATAAGAGATTATCAGAAACAGAATCACCACAAGATTCAATAGCAGTTGTTAAAATTCCTGAACCAAAAGAAATAGGAAAAAGAGTTCTTGCTTTAGATGGAGTTCAAGATCCAGGTAATGTTGGAACTCTAATTAGAACTGCAGTTGCATTTGGATTCACTGATGTTATCGTTAAAGGTGCAGATGTTTACTCAGCTAAAGCAATACGTTCATCACAAGGTGCGATCTTCAAAATTAACGTTACTCAAACAAAGGATATATCTAAGTTCTTTGAAGATAAACAAGTATTAGGAGCATTACTAGATAAAGAAGCTTCTGTATATAGTGATGTTAAATTAAAAGAAGAATTCATTTTAGTTCTTGGTAATGAAGGGCAAGGAATCTCAGAAGAAGTTCAAGAAAAACTTACTGATAAAGTTTATATCCCAATTGAGTTTGAATCATTAAATGTAGCATCAGCTGGAGCAATCCTATTAAACGAATATAAAAAAAGCTCTTAGTGAGCTTTTGTTGTTTGTTCAGCAATCTTTCTTTTCTTTCTTCTTATTGCTCTTAATTCTTTTCTGAATCCGTCTTCGTCTAAGAACTTATTAATAAATTCAGCAACTCCACCATTCTTGTTTGATTTAGTTGTAACGTATGTTGTAACATCTTGAATATCTCTAGATGAGTTAGCCATTGAAACTGAATATTCAGCAACTTCGAACATAGGAACATCATTGTATCCGTCTCCCATTGCAATAGTGTTCTTAATTTGAACGTTGTAGTATCTAGCCATTAATGATAAAGCTTTAGCTTTAGTGATACCAACATCGGTCATATCGAAGACAGGAGTAAGTCCTTCACCTTTTGATCATGATGAGAATTCAACTAAGTCTCCATATGTTCTTTGTAAGTAATCTTTAAGTTTAGTAACATTTACGCCTTCTTTTGTATCGAAGATAACTCCAGTAGGTCTTAAAGGTAACTTGTGGTAATTAATTCCGATTCTAAGTTTCGCTGCTTGGTTAAATCCAAATACTCTTTCAAGGTCTTTGTCTTTCTTTTCAAGCATAACTCAACCAGGTCCTTCAATAGCGACATTTGACATTACCTTTTTAATTTTCTTGTCTCCAAGGATATACATAATATCGTTAAGGTTCATATATGAAGTAACAGGTATAAAGTCATAATCAGTCGGATTATGTATCTGTGCTCCATTGTAGTTTGCAATAACTGTATTAAGTCCTAATGTTTGGTAAGCTTTCTTTGCAGCTCTTCAAGGACGACCTGTTGCGATACAAACAACGTGACCAGCTTTGATCAATCTTTGTATTGCATCAACGTCAACCTTGCTGATTTTTGATGTAGCAGAATTTGCTAATAGTGTTCCATCTAAGTCGATGGCAAATAAGTATTTTTTCATGTTACGCCTCCATCCTTATTATAGGGTAACGTTATATTTAAATAACACAAAATATAAAACATATTTTTTATATAATATTAGTGAACAGCCAAATAAGGTGGCTTAATCTGTCCCACAAATACAGGGTTCTTACAATAAAAGGAGAAAGTATGACACCACATATCAATGCCAAAAAAGGCGAAATAGCAAAAACAGTACTTATGCCAGGGGATCCATTAAGAGCAAAGTACGTAGCAGAAACATTCCTTACTGATGTTAAGTTAGTTAACACAGTTAGAAACATGTTTATGTATACAGGTAAATATAACGGAAGAGAAATCACAATAGCAGGTTCAGGAATGGGACAACCTTCAATAGGGATTTACTCATTCGAACTATTCAAGTTCTATGATGTTGAAAACATTATCAGAATTGGTTCAGCTGGAGCTTATGTTAAAGAATTAGATCTATATGATGTACTTCTTGTAACATCAGCGTTCACTGATTCAACAGCATTCTCAAGATTAGTTCTTGGAGAAAAAAGAAATGTATTATTTCCATCTGATGAATTAAACAACAAGATTAGATCAATAGCTAAAGATATAGATATCGAACTAAACGAAGGTAGAACTCATTCATCTGATGTATTCTACAATTCAAGAGCACTTGAAGATACAGTTAAAGAAACTGGATCAGTTTGTGTTGAAATGGAATCTGCAGCTTTATTCGCTAATGCTGAAAAGCTTGGTAAGAAAGCAGCTTGTCTATTAACAATCTCAGACAACTTAGTAACTAAAGAAGAAACAACATCTGAAGAAAGACAAACAGCTTTCGAAGGTATGATGAAGATTGCTTTAGAACTAGCATAGTACAAATACAGCTTGCTGTATTTTTTATATATAATATTTATATGAAAAATAATGGATGAACAAACATGTTATTTGCAATGGTTTTTATAGCCGTTCCGTTTCTTGTTACAATCTTTTATATCTTCAGTCTTGAACCGTTTAATAAGGACCTTCTTCCCACAGCTGAGTATAGCTACGCTTATATTGTTTATTTGACATTGGGAATAACTGTTTACGCATTAGGATTATCATTTTTGGTTGTTTGATTGAAAGTTTTGCATGTTGATTCATTAAAATTTAATGTTCCAATAATATTAGTATTCATGGTTCTAATGTTTACATACAACGATGGAGAATTCTACTACATGATTCCATTTAGTATATTAGCTCTGCTAACAGCGATACCTGCAAATATATTTGTAACTAAATTTAAAGAGAGTAGAATAAATAGGTAAGGTGGAGATATGAATTTAAAACAATATATAAGAGACGTAGAAAACTTCCCAAAAGAAGGAATATTATTTAGAGATATTTCTCCTCTTTTAGCAAACGGAGAAGCGTTATCAGAATCAATTGATGTTATCGGAGAGTTCTGTAAAGATGCTGATGTTATCGTTGGGCCAGATGCTAGAGGATTCATATTTGGAACACCTGTTGCTGCAAGATTAAAGAAACCATTTGTAATGGTTAGAAAACCGGGAAAACTTCCAGGAAAAATAATGAGTGAGTCATATGACTTAGAGTATGGATCAAACGTTCTTGAAATTCAAGAAGGAATGATTAAGCCAGGACAGAAGGTTGTTATAGTTGATGATCTTATGGCTACCGGTGGAACTACTAAAGCTATCATTGATCTACTTCATAAAGTAGGAGCAGAAGTCCTTAGAGTAGTTGTTCTAATAGAATTAGAAGAACTTAGAGGAACTGACAAAATTGGTAACACTGAATTAGTTTCAATATTAAAGTATTAAAAAAATAATCGATTGATTATTTTTTATTTTTAATTACTGACTTAATAAATGCTTTAAATAATGGATGTTCATTCATTGGAGTTGAATTGAACTCTGGATGACTTTGAACTCCAAGATAAAATTTCTTTTTAGACATTTCAACAACTTCAGCAAGATTCGTTTTTTCGTCATAACCTGTGAATTTGAAATCTTTATCTTCGATAGTCTTGATATATTTAGCATTTGCTTCATATCTGTGTCTGTGTCTTTCAATAGAGAATGATGAATCATAGATTTTAGATACTAGAGAACCTTTAGTATGAATCGTTTTTGATTCACCTAATCTTAATGTTCCACCAACTGATCCTGTTTTACCTTTAATAATATCAATAACATAAGTTCCTTTAGTTCCCATCTCAGATGATGTTGCATCCTTTATTCCTTTGATTTTAGCTTGAGCTATAACCATAGCTTGGAATCCGTAACAAATTCCAAATGTAGGAATATCTTTTTTTCTTGTGAACTCAGCAGCAACAACTTTTCCATCGAAACCACGTTTTCCAAATCCTGGAAGAATTATAGTTCCGTTAGTACCTTTTAATTCTGCTTCAACATTTTTAACAGTTAATTTTCCTGAATCAACTCACTTAAACGAAACTTCAGTTTTAGCAAATAAAGCAGATACTTTGACAGCTTCAATTATTGATTTATAAGCCTCATGAAAATCTACATATTTACCAACCATTGCAATTTTAATTTTCGACTTTTTAGGAGCATCAATTAACTTTGTAAATTTCTTTCATTCAAGTAAGTTTGGAGTTCTTTTTCTCATCCCAAAACTCTTGATAACTTTTTCAGATAATTTGTGTTTTTCAAAGTATTCTGGAACACTATAAATATTTTTAACATTAGGAACTGGAATAACATATTCTTCATTCATGAATGATGTTGTAGCTACCTTTGTTATTAACTTTTTATCAATTTCTTGGTTTGATCTTAATAGTAAGAAGTCTGGTCTTAAACCATGTGATTGAAGTAATGAAACTGATTGTTGAGTAGGCTTAGTTTTGAACTCGTTTGAAGCTTCTAAGAAAGGAATATATGTTGTATGTATTAACAATGAATTGTCCTTGTATTTAGTCATGAATTGTGAAAGTGCATATATGAATGGTTGTGATTCAATATCTCCAACTGTACCACCGATTTCTGTAATAACAAAATCAGCTTTTGAAGAGCTTCCTGCTTTAAGTATTTTTTCAATAATTTTATTAGTAACATGAGGAACAACTTGAACTGTATTCCCATTAAATTTTCCATCTCTTTCTTCTTGAAGTAATTCAAAAAGAATTTTTCCTTGAGTATAGTTTGAATCTTGAGTAAATTTTTCTCCAATGAATCTTTCGTAATGACCTAAGTCTAAATCTGTTTCAGCTCCGTCTTTGGTAACGAACACTTCTCCATGTTGGAATGGTGACATAGTCCCTGGATCTGTGTTGTAGTATGGATCAAGCTTTTGTACAAAGACTTTAAATCCTGAATTCTTTAAAAGGTTTCCAAGAGATGCAGCTGCAACTCCTTTACCTAATCCTGATAAAACCCCACCCGTAACAAATATAAACTTTGTATTCATGTTGCCTCAATTCGTATATATTATATATTCTTTAATAACAAAAAAATTAAGGAATAGCAATTGCTTTACAAGAGCACTCGTTTGATATAATACTTTAGAAAAGAGATAACATGAAATATACAATACTACCGTCAAGAGGAATTATAGTTTTCCCAGGACAAACAACAATAATAGAAGTTGGAAGAAAATCATCTTTAAATGCAATTGATTTAGCTATCTTGCAAAACGAATCTAAGATTGTTATTCTTTCACAAAGAAAACCTTTACAACCAGATGTTAAATCACCACAAGATCTTTTTACAGTTGGAACTTTAGTATCAGTAAAAATTGAAAAGGAATTTCCTAATGGAGCTAAAACTATTTCAGTTTTCGGACTTAAGAGAGTAAGAATAAGCACTATAGATATATCAGATGCACTAATTGAAGCTGATGTCTTTGCAATCAGAGAAGTAAACAAAGAAGAAAAAGACGAACAAAAAATAGTTACATTAATTTCTAAGAAACTTCAAGAAATGGTTGGAACAATTCTTCCAATGCCTAAAGATGTTTTATCATCATTAGCTACAGGAATCTCAGCTTCTGAATTAGCTGATCTTGTTTCTCACTACGTGCCTTTCCACTTTGAAAAGAAACAAACTATTCTTGAAACAAGTAATTTATTTTTAAGACTAAAATTAATCAATGAATTATTAGTTGCTCAAAGTCAAGTAAAAGAAATTGATCACCAAATCGATATGAATGTAAAAGATACTCTTGATAGTCAACAAAGAGAATTTTTACTTAGAGAAAAACTTAAAGCAATCAAAGAAGAACTTGGAGAACTATCTTCAAAGGATACTGAGATTGACGAGTGAAGAGCTAAGCTGAATCACAAAAGATATCCAGATGAAATTAAAGAAACGATTTCAAAAGAAATAAAGAGATACGAAGGTATGCCTTCAATTTCTGCAGAAGCTCACGTTTCTAAAGGATATATTGACTGATTAATTAAACTTCCTTGAAACACTTTCTCTGAAGATTCAAAAGATTTAGTTAAAGCAAGAAAAGTTTTAAATAAAAATCACTTCGGACTAAAAGAAATCAAAGATAGAATTATTGAACACTTAGCAGTAAAAATAAACACAGGTTCAAATTCATCACCAATACTAACTCTTATAGGACCTCCAGGAGTTGGTAAAACTTCTCTTGCTCAATCTGTTGCAGATTCAATCGGTAGAGAAATGATTAAAGTTTCTTTAGGTGGAGTTAAGGATGAGTCAGAAATAAGAGGGCACAGAAGAACTTACGTAGGAGCTCTTCCAGGGAAAATTATTCAAGCTATAAATAAAGCAAAAACTTCAAACCCAATTATTCTTTTAGATGAGATTGATAAAATGGCGTCTGATTACAAAGGTGATCCAACATCAGCAATGTTAGAAGTTCTTGATCCAGAACAAAACAAGAAGTTCCAAGATAATTATTTAGAAGTTGAATATGATTTATCAAACGTTATGTTCTTTGCAACTGCAAATTACATTGAGCAAATTCCAACACCTCTTCTTGATAGGGTTGAATTAATTAGATTACACCAATATACATCAGAAGAAAAAATAGAGATTGCAGTTAAGCATTTAATACCAAAGGTATTGAAAGAGAATGGATTAGCAAAATCAAACTTCTCAATCAATGCAAAAGTTCTTGAAGCAATTATTAGCAAGTACACTTCAGAAGCTGGAGTACGTGGATTGAAAAGAGAACTTTCTAAATTAGCTAGAAAAATAGTTGTTATGAAATTAGCTGGAGAAGTTAAAGGTGAATTCAAGATAACTGAAAAAGTTGTTGCAAAACTTCTAGGTAAAGAAAAAGTAACTAAAGAAATTCTAGAAGGAAAAGCTGAAGCAGGATTAACAAACGGAATGTACTTCTCAGATACTGGTGGCGGAATACTTCCTATTGAAGTTAAGACATTCCCTTCTAAAGAAGGTAGAACAGTCCTTACAGGTTCTATTAAAGATGTAATGCAAGAGTCATTAAATATTGCAGTTGCATTCTTAAGAGCTAATGCTAAAGAGTTTGGAATTGATTTCGACTTTGAGAAGAATACAATTCAAGTTCATGTTCCTGATGGATCAACACCTAAAGATGGACCTTCAGCTGGAACGGCGTTTACAACAGCTGTACTATCAGCATTAATCAATAAGAAGGTTCCTAGAACAATTGCTCTTACAGGTGAGATAACACTTAGAGGTAAGGTTCTTCCTATCGGAGGATTGAAAGAAAAAACTATCGGTGCTGTTGAAGCCGGAGTTAAAACAATCTATATACCAATAGATAACAAGAAAGATATCCCTGAGCTTTCTAAAAAAGTAAAAAAAGAAGCAGAAATAATTCCTGTTTCTACTTATAAAGAAATATATAAAAACATATTTGCGTAATATGTTTTTTTTATTCTATTTGTAAAGTGTTTTCTTATATTCTGTTTCATTAAAGAATTTAAGGAATTCAATTAATAGATCTACAACAGCATTGAAATCTTTGATTGATCCAATTTCATGTGGTGTATGTAAGTATCTAGTTGGAATAGAAATTGATACAACTGGAATTCCGCCTTTTGAATATTGCGTTGCTCCTGAATCATTTCCTCCACCTTGTGATACATATTTGTATGCAGGGATTTTATGTTTCTTAGCAAGATCAAATAACATGTTTGCTAATACTGGATTAGCAATTGCTGAATTATCTTTCATAGTAATAGCAACACCGTGTCCTAGTTTAGTATCTCCTGGGATAATTCCTGGAGTATCATGTGAAACTGTTGTGTCAATTGCAAATGCAATGTCAGGTTGAATTTGTTGAGTAGATGCTTTACCACCTCTAAGTCCAACTTCTTCTTGAGCAGTTGCTACTGCATACAATTGGTTAGGATGTTTAACATCTTTCATTCTTTCAATTATTTTAGCAATGATTGCAACACCAATTCTATTGTCAACAGCTTTAGCCATAAACTTATCTCCATCAGCAAGTAACTCAGCTTCAGAAATTCTTATAACTTGATCTCCAACATCGATTCCAGCTTTTCTAACTTCTTTATCTGAACCGAATCCTAGATCAACATAAACATCTGACATCTTCATAACTTTTCCTCTAACCTCTGGTTGTAGAGCGTGAACTGATGTTGAACCTACAACTCCTATGAATTCTTTTCCTGCTGTATTAATAACTTTAATCTTCATAGCAAGAATAGTGTGTACTCAATGTCCACCCACTGGAGAAATTCTTAGCATTCCTTGTTTTTCAATTCTTTGTACAACGAATCCAACTTCATCCATATGTGAAGCAATCATAATTTTTGGTCCTTTAGTTCCAATCTTTGCGATTACAGATCCAAAACCATCTCTTGTGATTTTAGCTCCTGATTTTTTTACTTCCTTTTTGTAAGCATCCGCAATATCATGTTCGTATCCAGAAATACCATCTCTGTTTAAGAAGTTTGAAATATATTTAAACGTTGCTTTGTTTGTTTCTTTTTTAGCCATTTGTTAGCCTCCGATAAAGCAATTATATATAATAATAGTATGAACAATGAAAGATTAAGCTTTTATGTCGACAAGAAAATCGTTTATGTCAACGTAGAAAGAACAAGTAACAAAAACATGTATCTAAAGATAAAAGGCACTGATATCCTTCTTTCTGCACATAAAAGAGTAGGTCTTGAAGAGATAAAAAGATTTGCTGATGAGCACATAGAATCTTTCGTTAAATATATGAATCTTAAAAAAGAGAACGCATTATTCTCTCTTGTTAAACACACAATTTGAATTGAGGGTAAGCAATTAAAAATTTCTGTTTTAACTGGATTTGCAAAACCTTCAGCTTCTGTAAAAGCAAATACCTTTTATGCAAATACAAAAGAGGGAACTAATGAGGAAGTAGAAGATGTAATCAAAAAGTATTTAGCAAAACTACTCCTTAAAAAGATTGAGAAGTTCCAACCGATAATCGAAAAAGAAATGGGAATTGATAAACATACTTTCTCAGTAAGATATAAAACTTCTACTTGAGCAACCAACAGTTTGGCTCAGATGAATATTTCGTATTCTTCAAGACTTGCTCACTATAAAGACGAAATAATCAAATACGTGATCGTACACGAGCTCGCACATTACAAGGAACCAAACCACTCATCAAGTTTTTGAAGTATTGTAGAAGAGTTTGTTCCTAACTATAAAGCATTGAGAAACGCCCTTAAAGAGAACAAAACTCCATCTAATTAATACCTTTTTCTTTATAATTAGGTTATGTTAGATTTCCTAGGTAAAAGATTACAAAAATCAATGGCTAAAATGTCAGCAAAAACAACTTTAACTGAAGTTGATATTTTAGAAGTAACTAGAGAAATCAAAATGGCTCTTTTAGAGGCTGATGTTAATTTAGTTGTTGTTAAAGAGTTTATTAAGTCAGTTAAAGAAAAAGTTATTGGTTCAAACTTAACTGGAAAATTGAACGCATCACAACAAATGATTAAGATCGTTAAAGAAGAATTAATAATAGTACTTGGAAGCAAGACTAAAGAGATGGAACTTACAGGTAAACCACACATCATCATGATGACAGGTTTACAAGGTTCAGGTAAGACGACTACGTCTGCGAAACTTGTAAAGTACTTTATGAAGAAAAACGGTATTAAAAATCCTCTTATGATTGCAGCTGATGTATATAGACCTGCTGCTATCGAACAATTAATAACACTTGGTAAAGAATTACAAATAGATGTATATTCAGAATCAACAGATGCAAACCCAGTTGACATTGTTAAGAACGGTATCAAGAAAGCAAAAGCTGATAGCAATGATTTAATCATCATAGATACAGCTGGTAGACTTTCAATTGATGAAGTTCTTATGCAAGAGCTTGTGGACGTTAAAGCGGCCGCAAAGCCTCATGACATCCTATTTGTAGCAGATGCACTTTCAGGACAAGACATTATTAATGTAGCAACAACCTTCCATGAGAAGCTAACGCTATCAGGATCAATAATTACTAAGTTAGATTCAGATGCAAGAGGTGGAGCTGCTCTTTCAATCAGAAAGATGTTAGAGATTCCAATAAGATTTATCGGTACTGGTGAAAAGGTTTCAAACCTTGACCTTTTCCATCCAGAAAGAATGGCTGAAAGAATTCTTGGAATGGGTGACGTTTTATCATTGATCGAAAAAGCTGAAGAAGTTATTGATGAGAAACAATCAAAAAGAATGATGAACAGAATGGTCGCAGGACACTTTGATTTAAACGATCTTCTTGAGCAACTGAGACAAATGAAAAAACTAGGAAAAATGTCTAAGATTTTAAAAATGATTCCTGGAGCTTCTGCGAAAATGGATAAATCAAAAATGGATGGAGCAGAAGTTAAATTAAGATTGTTCGAAATATTAATTACTTCTATGACAAACAAAGAAAGATCTAATCCAAAACTTTTAAAAATCGCAACTAGAAAATCTAGAATTATTAAAGGTTCTGGAAGAACCGCTCAAGAATTCAATCAGTTAGTAAACGAGTTTGATAGAATGGCTAAACAAATGAAATCTGTAGCCAAGTCTATGAAAGACGGTTCATTTAATCCAGGCATGATGTCTGGGATGGGAATGTAATGACTACCAGAATGGAACTATGAGAGTCATATCGTAAAGATATCTCTGAGAACATAGAGCTTGAAAATGCAGTTCATATGTCAAACAAAAAGCTGAACACTCTGTTCACAAGGCTTTCTAAAATAGAACCAACATATAACAAATCATTTTTCAAGAAGAACTCTCAAGTGAAATTCGACATTCAATCTGTATCAGATATTGAATTAACATCATGTGAGAATGCCATAGGCATTATTGATATAATTAACGAGAAAGAACAAGAATACACGTATTCACTTTCTTACATAGATGACTTAGATTTTTCTTCTAAAGAGTTGGATGATACTATCCACTCTCTAAAAGAGGGAAAATACAATAAGCTCAGATATGTTGGGAATACAAACGAAAATAATATTTCGATCAAAACGAAAATAATAAACCTTGGAGGTGCCAACATGAAACTTAATATAGCAATTGATGGACCTTCTGGTTCTGGTAAATCTTCAGCAGCTAAAGCAATAGCAGCGAAGTACAACATGAAGTATGTAAATACTGGATTGGTGTACAGAGCAATTGCTTTGAATGTTATTAATGAAGAACTTGATTTAGACAACCAAAGAGAGATAGTTGAATCACTTGAAGAATCAATGATTGAACTAAGACCTAATGAAGTTGTTTTCTTAAAGGGTGTAAACGTAACAAAAGAAGTCCGTAGAGACGATGTTTCACAAGCTGCATCAAAATGTGCTGCTATAAGTGAAGTGAGGTCTTACGCCCTTAAAATCATGCAAACAACTGCAGAACAAAAAGGTGTAATCATGGATGGAAGAGATACAACATTTAAAGTACTGCCAAATGCAGAACTTAAATTTTTCATTGACACTACTGCCGATGTAAGAGCGAACAGAAGAGTTGAACAAAATAACAAGTTAGGTCTTGATACTAATTACGAATCAGTACTTAAAGAAATTGAAGAAAGAGATCATAGAGACAAGACAAGAGAACTTGATCCTTTACAAATAGTTGATGATGCAATATTAATTGATTCATCAGAAATGAACCTTGACCAAGTGATCGAAGAAATTTCTAATAAGATAGATTCTTTCTTGAAAGAGGTGTCTGATGAGTAATCTTTTAGCAATAGTAGGAAGACCAAACGTTGGTAAATCAACTTTATTTAATAAGATCATCGGTAAAAGATTATCTATTGTTCACGATGAACCAGGTGTAACAAGAGATAGACTCTACCATGATGCTGCATGAGCAGGAACAGACTTTAGAATTATTGATACTGGAGGAATAGCTACCGAAGGTAAGGAATTTCAAGAGTCAATAAAGATACAAGCCGAAATAGCAATTGAAGAAGCTAAGATAATCGTTCTAGTTGTTGATGGACTTGAAGGATTAACTTCTGAAGATCAATTCGTAATTTCACTTTTAAGAAAATCAGGAAAGAAAATTTTATTAGCTGCAAACAAACTTGAAGATAATAAAGAAATGGATTCATCTATATACAGTTCAGGTTTCAAAGAAATCTTTAATGTATCTGCAATCCACGGTGAAGGTGTTGGAGATCTACTTGATGAAGTGATTAAAAACTTTGATAAAGTTGAAATAGAAGATAGTAGAATTCCTAGACTCGCTATTATAGGAAGACCAAACGCAGGCAAGTCTTCATTACTTAATTCATTAGCTAAAGAAGAACGTTCAATTGTTTCTCCAATATCTGGAACAACAAGAGATTCAGTTTCTTCACTAATCTCAATTAACGATACGATGTTTGATGTTATTGATACAGCAGGTATTAATAAGAAATCAAAACTTGTAGAGTCAGTTGATCATTACGCATTAGGAAGAGCTTTCAGTTCATTAGAAACAGCACACTTAACTTTGTTAATAATAGATGCAACTAAAGATCTGTCACACTTCGATGCAAGACTTGCAGGATATGCAATGGAGAAACAAAAGCCAATTATTATCGTAATCAACAAATGAGATTTAATTAAAAAAGATGTAATGACTCAAAAGAACTTTGAGAAGAAAGTTAGAAAAGAATTTAAGTTCATGTCATGAGCTCCAATAGTATTTATTTCTGCAACTAGAAGTGAAAGACTTGGAAAGCTTAAAGAAGTTATTCTTATGGTTCTTGATAACATCAGTAAGAAAATTAAAACAGGACTTCTTAATGAGATGTTGATGGACATTCAAGCAATGCAACCAGCTCCATCGTTTAAGGGTGGTCGATTGAATATTGCATTTGGAAAGCAAGTGGAATCATCAATACCGAAGTTTGTATTATTTGTAAACAATGAGAAGTTCTTACACTTCACATATAAGAGATATATAGAAAACAAGTTTAGAGAATTCTTTGGGTTCGAAGGAACGCCAATTAAAATATCAATAAGAAATAAAAGGAGAGAGAACTATGAAAAATAAAATAGCAATTATAGGATCAGGAGCATTAGGTACAGCGTTAGCTAAAGTACTGTTTGATTCTGGATCAGAAAACATAACTATCTATGGAATAGATGAACAAGAGGTATCTGACTTAAGTAAAGGAATGAATACAAAGTATTTCCCTAACTCAATCAAGTTACCAGAATTTAATACAACTACAGATTTATCAGTAGCACTAGATGAAGCGATGTATGTTGTTATTGCAGTTCCATCTGTTGCCTTCCCAATTGTTTTCCCTCAAATCGTAGGAACACTTAATTCAGAAGTATTATTAATTAATGGTTCTAAAGGATTCTACCCAGGAACACAATCATCACTTCATGAACATGTATCAGACTTAACTAAGTCAAATGATCTTGTTAGAGGAGTAGTATCTTTAATAGGTCCTTCTCATGCTGAAGAAATAGTTCTTGAAATGCCAACAACAATCGCAGCTGTAAATAAAAAAGAAATTATGTGTGAAGAAGTTCAAAACTTATTCTCTAATAAATACTTCAGAGTTTACTCTCAAACAGATGTTAAAGGTGCAGAAGTTGGAGCAGCTTACAAGAATGTTCTAGCAATCGCTTCAGGAATGGTCGATGGATTAGGATTCGGAATTAATACTGTTGCTGCATTACTTACGCGTGGAATGGCTGAAATGGCTAGATTCAACAAAGTAATGAAAGGTAAGAAAGATACAATCATGGGTCTTACAGGATTAGGAGATTTAATTGTTACTGCAACATCTGATCTTTCAAGAAATTATACTTTCGGAAAGAACCTTGCTGTTGAAGGAAAGAAAAAAGCTTTAGCTTCTACAATGACTATTGAAGGACTATCTGCTTTAAAAGTTATTTACGAAATTGGTAAAGAAAAAGAAATTGATCTTCCAATAGTTAACTTCTTATATGGAATTGTTTATAAAGAGCTTGAACCAAACGATTTCATTACTAAATTTTGAGATAGAGAATTAAAGTCTGAATAGTATTCGGCTTTTTTTATTATATAATTGATAAATGTTATTAAACCACCCAGGCTTTTTCTCTTGACAGGGAAATAAAGCTCAACCTGTTTCTTGATCAGGATACATAGTATTAGCTGTTGGAATCATCAGTATGCTACTAATATGAATCTTTAGAGATAAATTAAGAGACAGAGTTAAAAATAGGAAGACTGGAAAAGTCTTCTTCATATTCAAAAACGAAGTAGTTCTCTGAAGGTTTGCTGGAGGAGCGATACTTTCAATGATGGCTATTTGAATTTCATTACAGTTTTCATTCGGTTACTCATTCTATTGAGAAGCCTTAGGATTACACTTATGTAGAATGTTATTTATTATTGTAGGTCTATTACTATTATTTAATAGAAGACAATGACTTAAATATCTGATGCACATAAGTATTGTTGGATTTATATTTGGATTTATATTCTCATACCAAGGTTCAGATGTTATTACAGCAAATAGTAATGGAGCAGGAATAACTCTTAACGTTGCAGGAGATCCAACACAAGGATTAAATCTCAACCGTGCCACAAATACAGCTGGACAGTTGTTAACAATTAAGGACTATTCTTGATTAGATACAATGATGGTATATGATGGAGTCGATTCATATAATCAAGGATTCGATTCATACTTCGCATACGACAAAATAATTTCGCACTTAATCATTCTTTTATTACCTACATACTATTACGTATCAAGAAGTGAAAAAATGAGTTTCAAAGAATTAGTAAGAGCATTACTTATTACAGTATCAGGAGCAATAACTCTATGATCAATAAATGCTTTATCATCATTCATTCCAGATCCACATTGAAGAAGTAATTACTGATTCATAGGAATGGATCAATATAACAACATGGGTAGTGCGTTAGGATGATTATCAGCATGACCACAAAACATATTTACATATGCCGGATTAGGATTATCAGTTATTACTTTGTTCTTCTTCCTATATACAATAATGGATAAACTAGTATTCTTTAAAGATGGTAAGTTCGTTCAGAAAGTTAAGTCTGAAAACTGAGCTAGATTAAAGAAAGAAAAAGCAGGAGGAAGAATCTTCAAAAACGCTTTAAATATTAAGAAAAAATAAGCTTAGGCTTAT
>JAOZTM010000002.1:0-19194 GCA_029942215.1 Metamycoplasmataceae bacterium
AATATTCTACTACTTTAACAACTTATTTTTGGTTTAAGCTATTAATTTTTTCTGTCAATGAAACTCTGTTTTTACTTTTTATTTTTAAGGCATCTTTAATTGGTGTGCTTACCATTTCTTGTTTAATTTCACCAATTGCAAGTCCTGATTGATCATCTTTAAGTAACTCAACAGCTTTAATACCCATTCTTGTTGCCAATATTCTTTCATTCACTGACGGTCTTCCACCTCTTTGAACGTGTGCTAATTTAATAGCTTTAGTAACAACGCCTGTTTTTTCTTGTAACTCTTTAGCTATGTCTTCAATACTATCAAAAAGGAATTCAGAAACTAATATTATTACAGAACGTTTTCCTTTTGCTTTTTGATCTTTAACAATAGTTACTATTTCATCGACTGATTTTTTAGCTTCATTTGTAATTATTATTTCAGCACCAGTTGCAATCCCACTAAATAAAGCTAGATCTCCACAACCGTGTCCCATAACTTCAACAATCGCTGTTCTACCATGTGAACGCATTGTGTCTCTAATCTTTTTAACACTTTCAGTAACTGTTTCTAATGCAGTGTTATATCCGATTGTGTAATCAGAAGAAGCTATATCATTATCAATTGTCCCTGGAAGAGCGATAGTCTTAACTCCAATTTCATGAAGTAACTGAGCACCCATATAAGAACCATCTCCACCAATAACAACTAAAGCTTCGATACCTAACTTATCAAGTTGAGCTTTTGCCTCTAGTCTTACTTCTGGATTCTTAAATTCTGGATACCTTGATGAATAAATGAATGTTCCTGCTGATGATAGGTGTCTATTTATTTCAAGTCCTTTAGCTGGAACTATATTTCCTTGATGAAGACCTTTATATCCTTCATAAACTAAGAACACTTCAATCCCATGTACTTCCGCCATTTTAACAACTGCTCTTATGGCAGTGTTCATCCCTGGTGCATCTCCACCTGATGTTAGTATTGCAATTTTTTTCATTTCTCTCCTTTACAATTCTCTATAAAGTATTATACTTTATATAGAGGTATCAATGAAAAAACAAAATAGAATAATATTAGTAGTTACAGATTCACTTGGGATAGGTGAAGACAAAGGCGCAGAAAGATTCGGAGATAAAGGTGCGAATACATTTTTACACATAAGTGAAACTGGTCTTTTAAACATTCCAACTTGAAAAAAATTAGGTATTGATTCAATAGCTAAATTAACAGGTTTTAATAAAGCAATTGATCAAACTGCTTATATGGCTAAAATGCAAGAATTTTCAAATGCTAAAGACACACTTGCTGGACATTGAGAAATGATGGGAATTAAAACATCTGATCCATTTCCTTCATATACAGATACTGGTTTTCCAAGAGAACTATTAGATAAACTTGAAGAAGCATTCGATGGAAGAAAAATCATTGGAAACAAATCTTCTTCAGGAACTGAAATATTAGATGAGTTTGCTCAAGATGAAATAGATAATAATGAAATCATTGTTTACACTTCATCTGACTCAGTATTACAAATATGTGGACATGAAGAACACATGGGATTAGATAATCTTTATAGATACGCGAAAGCAGCTAGAGAGATTTGTAATTCTAAACCAGAATGAAATATGGGAAGAATAATTGCTAGACCATATTTAGGTAAAGATGGAGTATGAAAAAGAACTTCAAACAGGCATGACTACTCAGTTAAACCACCAAAAGCGACTATCTTAAATTACTTACAAGATGCAGGAACAAAGGTTATCGGAGTAGGTAAAATCAGTGATGTATTTGCAGGAGAAGGTATCGATGAAACACATAGTTCAACATCTGATGAACATGGAATGGATATTACGATAGATCTAGTTTCAAAGAAAACTTCTAATGAATTTATCTTTGTTAATTTGGTTCAATTCGATTCTGATTTCGGACACAGAAGAAACCCAGAAGGTTATGCTGAAAACATAAACAAATTTGATATTAAATTAGCTAAGCTTATTAATGCTATGGCAGAGGATGATCTATTAATAATCACATCAGACCACGGAAACGATCCAACATTCCCTGGATCAGATCACACAAGAGAGCAAGTTCCAGTAACAATGTTCTCTAAGTCATTTGAAGGTAAACCTAAAAAACTTGAGACGTTTGAAGGATTTGGAACTGTTGGAAACATAGTTGCTAAAAACTTCGGAGTGGAATTGGTTGATACAGGTGAAGACAGAATAAAAGAACTAATCTAGTTCTTTTTTTTAGTGATCAAGACTTTCAAGTTCAAGAGCCGCTTCACTTATTGTTCCTGTACGTTTAATCATATTTTTAGATATTAAGTAAGAATATCCCGCAGTGAAGGTTAATATGCTTAATCCAACTGCCAACAATATATAAACTAGATCGAGTTCGAAGCCGAGTTGAACAAGCACAAGAAGAGCTATAGTAATCGGGAACATTAATAACGACAACAAGAAGAAGTGAACTTTTTCTTTTGTAATTATTGATGAGTAAAGTGTTTTTTTAGGAACAACAACCAATGAGAATATAGCAATTATTGCAAAGAATCCCAATACACCTGATACATATAATGTTGGATATGTCGAGTGAATCGCAATTTTTAAGTCGATAATTTCAAAAGGTTTTGCTGCAGCCAACAATGAAGGATTATTATACAAATCGTGCATTGCATTTGCGTATGAAGTTAACATACTTGTAGTGAATAGAATAAACGCGATTATCAATATATGCATAAATGAATATAAATATTTGTTTCGCTTAATTACCTTATAGTCGATTTTGTGTATAAATGTTTTATAGGTGTATCACATCAACATAATTATCAATATATTTAAAATCATTTCGCCAAACAATTCTCCGTAATGCCCTTTGTTCCCACTCAATGAAGTTAAGTTAAATAGGATCGCTTCTCCAAATGTGATGATTATAAGAAGGTGATGTCTCTCTTTATTTCTTTGAGATACTGTCATCTCTCTATTTTTTGTCTTGTTATTTTTTATAGAATTTAATGTGCCTACTACTTCTGAGATTATTATTCCTGTAACAATGATAATCAGGAATAAATCTTCTTTTCATAACTCTTTTGTTCCTGAAATCGTAGTGCCTAACATTCCCAACTCCATAAGAGTCACATAAAGAACGGTCCCAAACATTGTTATAAAGAAAGTTCAAAAAGACTTTTTCCGATTCTCTTTCGCATCTACAGATATTATGTCTTTACCAACTTTATAAGTTATTGAATAGAATAGGAAGAACGTTCCCTGTGTAATAATAAGAGATAGTAACAAACCATACTTAGCAAAGAATCCGTTATCTATCGTTAATGTTACGGCTTGTAATGAAATTGAGACCAAAAGAATGAAAGTGAATATGTGAGCTATTGCCGTTTCTCCACCATTGTGAGAAAATCATTTATTGAATTTTTTTCAAGTCAATCAAAGAATTGAGAAGTTGATAATTCAAAAAATAATTGAGACTGCAGTTTCTTTTTCATGTATTCTTGCACCTTGTAAAATCCCGATGTCTAAATGATGCAATCCTAATGCGCCAGGTATTCCCTTGGCAAGTAAAGCAAAAACGAAAACGATACCAAGATCGAAAAACAGTTCTAAGAAAGAAGTTTTATTCTCGTCATTTTTGATGGCTAAATTATTTCTTTTTATCATTAAAGAAAAAGTTTTAGTCAGCATATTCGAATTTTCTTTTTGTTTCTTTTGATTATCCATATGTGAATTATAAATTAAAACATAAAAAAAGCACCTTACGGTGATTTGGTACGCTGTACAAGATTTGAACTTGTGACCAATTGGTTAAAAGCCAACTGCTCTACCTACTGAGCTAACAGCGCTTATGGTGCCCGAGACTGGACTTGAACCAGCACAGTATTGCTACCGGGGGATTTTAAGTCCCCTGCGTCTACCAATTTCGCCACTCGGGCATATAAGAATACTCAAAGAGTATTACTTTAATGCTTTTTTAGCTTCTTCAACAATTAAGTCGAAAGCTTTAGGTTCATGTATAGCCAATTCTGACAACATTTTCCTGTTAACTTCAATGTTAGCTTTTTTAAGACCGTTCATGAATACTGAATAATTCATTCCTCTTTGTCTTACAGCTGCATTGATTCTGGCAATTCATAATTTTCTAAAGTTTCTTTTAACTGTTTTTCTATCTCTAAAACCATAAGTTCAAGATTTAACAACTTGTTGTTTGGCAACTTTAAATCCTATTGATTTGTGACCTCAATACCCCTTAGCGAGTTTGATTCACCTTTTTCTTCTTCTTCTTGATACTACTCCGCCTTTTACTCTCATAGTTTACCTCCTAGTACAATCCCTTAAATCTCTTCATATCTGAAGGAGACATAAGTGTTGACTTTCTCGATTGACGTTTTTGTTTTGTTGTTTTGTTTTGTGCTAAGTGAGATCTGTATGCTTGACCTCTTTTAATTTTTCCAGTACCTGTTACTTTAATTCTTTTAGTAAGGGCACTTTTAGTTTTCATCTTTGGCATTAGGTGCCTCCTTAATTTTCTTCTTCTTATCTCTTTGGATATACATATCTAAGAATCTTCCACCATTCAATGTTGGTGGTTTCTGAATCTCAGCTATATCTTCAAGAGTCTTATAGAAATCATCTAGTTTATTAAAACCTAATTCTTTCTTAGCCATCTCTCTACCTCTAAACTTTAGGGAAATTTTAACTCTGTCGCCTCTCATAATAAATTCTCTGGCTTTTTTTGACTTTGTCATAAGATCGTGATCACCAATCATTGGTGTCATTCTTATTTCTCTATTGTTAGTTACAGATTGACTAGCTTTTGCATCTTTTCTTTTTTTCTTACGTTCATATTTGAACTTACCGTAATCTAAGATCTTAGCTACAGGTTGTTTAGGGTTATTTGAAATAACAACTAAATCTAATCCTTCATCCTCGGCTTTTGCAATAGCATCTGCTTTTGACATCAGTCCAAGTTTTTCTCCTTCTGAAGAAATTATGAATAATTTCTGGAAGGGGATGAATTCATTAACCATGTGTTCTGCTTTAGGTCTTTTACGATTGTTTACTCGTCTAGCTATAATAAGCTCCTTTATAATAAAAAGTGGTTTAAACCACTTCTCGACTACAATATAGAATATTGGTGTAGCGTGTACCTATGTAATTAACATCAGGTGAGAAGTGAATCTTCTTTCTGCAACAATGTTGCTCTTAAATAATACCAAATAATGAGCTTAATAATCATTTTGTTTAAATAAACATGAAAAATAGTAAAATTAGATTATGAAAAAAGAAATAATAGTAAATATCGAAATCCCAATGGGATCAAAAGTAAAATATGAATACGACAGAAAGACAAAAAAAATAGTAGTAGACAGAATCCTAAGAGAAGGGTTTGAGTACCCAGCTAACTACGGTTACGTAGAAGAAGCATTAGATTGAGACGGAGACGAATTAGATGTATTAGTATTCTCACCAGAAAGATTCCTTCCAGGTTCAGCTTTAAAAGCTAGAATCGTTGGAGCGATGAAAATGATGGATGATGGAGAAACAGATACTAAACTAATCGCTATCCACTCAGACGATTACAGATTAGATGAAATTCTAACTCTTGAAGATGTTCCAAAGAAATGATTAAAGCAAGTAGAAACATTCTTTACAACATACAAGAACTGAAAAAGATCTGGAATTACTTCAGTATCAGGATTCGAAAACCAACCATACGCAATCAAAGAATATGAAGAATGTGTTAAGTTAATGGACGAACATGGAAACTTAAGTAAAGAAGACTTCATTTATGAAATGAAACAAAAACACCCAGAAAAATATACTGGTTAAATAAAAAAATGGATTATTCCATTTTTATTTTTTCGTTCATTTCTTTTTACCAAAGAATGTTCTTTTTTGATTTGGATCTGATTCTGTGTGTACACATTCAGGGAAGTTAGAACATCCAAAGAATTTTGTATTATCTTTTTTGTTTCTTCTTACAATTAATGGTTCTCCACACTTGGGACAATCTTTACCTGCAGGAATTGAAAGCATCTTTGTAACTTCTAAAGTTTCAGTTGCTTCTTCAAGTTCCTTTTCGAATTCTGCTCAGAACTCGTCAAGTAATTGTTTGTAGTCCATTTTGTTTTCAGCAATCTTATCAAGCTTAGTTCCTAACTCTGATGAATATTCTTCATTCATTATATTAGGGAATGCAGCCGTTAGTTTATCAAAGATAATTCCAGCAAAGTCTGTAGCTACAAGCGCTTTACCTTCTTTAGTAACATAGTCTCTAGTTTTAAGAATGTTAATAGTTGTTGCGAATGTAGAAGGTCTACCAACACCAATTGAATCAAGCTTCTCGATTAGAGAACCCTCGTTATATCTTGAAGGAGGTTTTGTTTCATGTGCTTCAACTTTATATTCTTGAACATCAACTTTATCACCGATTGTATATTTAGGCAATTCCTTAGCAGCTTCATATCCAGATGCTTTATAGTATCCGTCAAAAATTATTTTTGAAGATGTCATTTTAAAGTTATGACCATTTACTTCTAATTCATATCTAAGCGTTTCTCTTCTAGGTACTTTCATTAATGATTGAATTGTGTTTGTATAAATTAACTTATATACTCTGTACTCGTTCGAACTCAAGCTAAAGATTCCTTTTGCTTTTTCAGGCGTCATATTAAGATTAGTAGGTCTGATCGCTTCATGGGCATCTTGTGCTCCAGCGAATCCTGTAATTTTTTCAGCTAAGTATTCAGCACCGTATTTATCAGTGATGAATTGTTTAGCTTTAACAATGAAACTTGCAGACATTCTTGTTGAGTCTGTTCTTGGGTATGTAATAAGTCCACCATCTCCATAACCTTCATAAAGTCTTTGAGCAGCTCTTTGAATTGATTGAGATGAGATTCCTAATTGTGAATCAGCCTTCTTATATAGAACAGCTTGTTTGAATGGAGTTCTTGTGTTGTCGTTTTTCTGAGATGTTTTAATATCAGTAACTACCAAAGGTCCTTTGAAATCTTTTTCATACATCTTCACGTCTTCAGCTGAAATTCATTCTTTGTTATCTTCATTTTTTGGATTATAAAATTTAGCAACAACATCCTCGTTGATGATTGCGTTTCCTAAGAAATAGTGAACTGGAACGAAAGCTTTAATCTCTCTTTCCTTTAAAACTACCAATTTAAGGGCAATAGACTGCACTCTTCCTGCAGAAGGTGAGTTAGGTGTGTTTGAAATCTTTCTTCTCATTAGAGCCGAAAGTTTATAACCAATGATTCTATCAAGAATTCTTCTGGCAATTTGAGAGTTAACAAGTGCTTCGTCAAGCATTGATGGAGCTTCCATCGCAGCATTAACAGCTTCCTTTGTAATTTCGTTGTATCTTATTCTTTTGTATTTATCTTTTAATTTAAGGATGTCTACAAGATTATCTCCGATAGCTTCCCCTTCACGATCTGGATCGGTTGCGATATAAACTATCTCAACTTCTTTAACTGCTTTTTTAAGTTTTGCAATTACTTCCTTCTTCTTTGGGTCGGGTTGATAGTTGGGTGTTCATGTCTCCATATCCACTCCAAATCTATGTACTCCAGACGACGGTAAATGCACTATATGACCTACCGATGCCATAACTTTATAATCTTCTCCTAGGTATTTTTCTATTGATTTTATTTTATTTGGTGACTCTACTATTACTAATTTCTTCATACTAATAGCATACCTTAAAAAAATAATTATTCCAAAAACTGCTTAAAAATGGTCCGTCAAAAAGCTTATTAATTTGAAATATCCTGGATTTTTGTGATTAGGTTTGCGCCTTGTTTGATCAAGTCATCGTTTCCGTTGTCTTCCATGTCATCGCCAACGAAACAATAAACATCTTTACCTAGATTAAGGAAGTTAGTTATTAAAGAGTTGATGCCACCATTTTTCTTTGAGTTAAGCAAAATAAGATTTTCTGCAAATGCTGCGATGATTCTATTCCTATTTGCAAAATGGCTCTTCTCGACATTCTTTGCTGGGGGATACTCAGTGATCAATAAATCATCCTTATTGTACTCATTGTTCATATAAGGCTTATCAAGCCCGTTTGCGAGCACATACATACTTGGTGCGTCATTGTGTTCTGCAATGTCTACATCAATACCTTTATAGGAAGCTGAGACAATACTGTAGTTAAGGTTGATCTCTGGTAAAAAACTTTTAATCCTTTCTATTGAAATATCAGTTGAATCATTTCCAGTAAAAGAAATGAATTTCCTTTTGATTAATTCTGTGTTTCCTTTTAATCAAAGAACAAAGGGAGGCTTGTATGCTTCCTTTAGTTTGTTGGGATATTCAATATCCAGTATTGTAATTATTTTGTAATCACTTTTCTTTATGTCTGCTTCAAGCTTATTCATATCTTTGACTGAAACCTTTTCTCTAGACTCCAGTGCTTTAAAAATCAAATCTCAATTGCCCTTATACTTGATGGCGAAGTAAATTAAAACTATATTCATTTTTCTCTCCTCACCTCTATATGTATAAAAAAGTGGGGGCAATAAAAAAATAATTAATTATTTTATTAAATTAAGAATGAACAAATCCAATGCTTTGTCTTTATCGACTAGTCCTGATTTAATGTTCTTATCTAAGTTAGCTAAGTCTACGACTGTCTTCTTGATTCTATCAACTGAATCGTAATTCAAGATATCGTTAGCTTTTTTGATTCTAAATATGTGAATCTTTGTTTCGTCAGCAATTCTTTGATTTGGAATATTTTGCTCTTTATATGCAGAAACAAGTATTGCAAGATTTAGCACAGAAGCTATTTGAGAAATAATTATTGTTGCTTCCGTTTTTGCTTTTAACAATTTATTGTATGCCAAAACTATTCCATGTTTATCAAAAGATGCAATTGCATTTGAAAGTTCGAAACCTGAATCTAATTGATATTCGCCAATTGAAATCTCAACCATCTCTTTTGTGATATCAAATGATTCCATTAGTAACTTATCAATTTCCATAATTATGATTCTTAAATTATTTGGAAGTTTACTTGAAAGGTGAATAACAGCTTCTGGCTTAATTGTTCCACCCTTAGCTTTAACAATATCTTTGATAGTGTCAACTAAATCTTTATCTGATACTTTCTTCTTCTCGATAGTTGTTCATGATTCAAAGAAGAATTTAATAAGTGGATTCTTTTTATCAAGCTTAGAACCAAATGTTACTGCAACAAGCTTTATTGATTCTCCAACAGATTGAACAGCATCAATTAATTGATCTGCATCTTTATTATTTCCAAATGCTTTTATATCTTTTAAGATTATGTACTTACCTTCATCAAACATTGAAATAGTAGAAAGCTCAGAAACAATATCAGCAAGATTACTGTCGTGGTCAAAAACTATAGGATCAAATGTTTGTTCCTTAGATATCTTGCTTAATTCTTTTTCAATTAAGTATTGTTCCTCGCCATAAATAAATATCATATCTTTCCTATTATAAAAGATGCGAGGGATAATATGTAGAAAAATTGAATAGTAAAAAGATTTGGTTTTGGGATTTCAATCAAAACATTTATATCTTTCATTATTCCAAGGAACCAAAGAAAGGCTCAGTAAACATGATCCATCATTCCTTTTATAGGGAAGAACAATAATGTTACAGAGTAAAGAACAACTAATATGGGAGTAAAAACAATTCCCATCAGGAATCCCTCGGGTGCGAAATAACCATTTATATAAATTGAAATTGGAAGTGTTGCGAGATATACACCAATAGAAATAACTAAAAACTTCCTGAAGTCATTCTTGAACTTCAAATCATTTATTATCATAATCACTGCAGTAGCAAGAAATGTAAAGATAAATGAAAGCGAAGTAACCGAATACGGTTTATAAATCATCATCCCTGACATTGTTAGTGAAAGCAAAATTATATTGTGGACTTTTGATTTTAAAAATTTCTTATTTATAAAAACCAAGACATGAAGGAAAAAGGCCCGACTTGCAGATAGTGGGAAGTTCATAAAAAATAGATAGATGAAAATTACCATCAGTGGTAGCCACCCCTCAAAATATTTATCGAGTCTTAAAAGTTTTAATGCTTTATTGATCCCTATATAGAAAAGAGAGATATGGAATCCTGATATGACAAACAAGTGTACTATGGAAAGTTCCACAGCTACGTTGTATGCTTCTTTAGTTTCTGGAGTTTTTATACCAAGAAGAACTAGAGGAGCAATAGAGCGATAACTTTCTGGCCCATTTGTTATGAAGGTAAAGGCCTGCGCTCTCAAATCGTTTGATGATGAAACGATATGCACTGTAGGATTGGATATTATATTTTCGACATTCATTGTTTTCAAATAAGCTACGTAATCAAAAGTAGCCGTTGCAAAGTTCTTTGGTGTTTCTACAATTCCAGAAACTTCTATCTCATCAAAAAGATTGAATTTATCTTTTGATCTAACTAGAACATTGTTTCCATCAATTTTTATTATCGGTCCTGAAGACGTTATTTTTTTGATTTCGTAAATGCCAGAAATTGATTTCGATAAATGATTTTGATTTTGAAGAAACATTGAAAGAGCAACGATTGAATAAAGTAGCAATGCTCCAAGTAATATGTACGGTCTCCTAAGAGTGAATAGAAAAAGCAAGATAGATGCCGAAAGAAACATGTAATCAATTTTGTTTCTAAAAGTTAAAAACAAAGTCATTGATAATAGAGCGCCGAACAGATAATCAACATTACTTGATTTGAATAGTCATGTCACGAGTTATTATCTCCTCAAGTTCATAATCATCTTTTAACATCTCTCAGGGCTCACCGAGATTCAATTTATAAATTGCTTCATAAAATGTTGTTCCATACTCTACTGTTATAGGTTCTTTATATAATGTGTCTGAACTTCTCACTACATAGTAGTCTCTTTCCTTTTCTGTGGACTTGGAATGTCTAGTCAATAAGAAAACAGTTATAGCTGCTGCTACAATTATTATAAAAATTAAACTTATAAAAATCTTTTTCTTCACACCTCTATATGTATAAAAAAAGTGCCCGAATAAAAAAACAAATAATTATTTGTTTTTATTTTCCATTTTAATTTCTTGAAGAAGCCTGTCAATTCTTGCTCCTTCTTCTTGTGAAGCATCGTGTTTGAAGTGAATTTCAGGAACCTTTCTTAACCTAGAAGAAGACGCTAATCTTTTTCTAACGAATCCGGAAGTCTTCAAAAGATATTCCATTGATCTATCTTTATTTCTTAAGAAAGTAACATACACGTTCAAGTGTGAACCATCATTTGAAAGTTTAACACTTGTAACTGTTGTAGAAGAAATGTTTGCATTAACTATTTCCTCACCAATGATTTCTGAAACTGATTTTAAGAATGCAGTCTCTTTTCTTTTGTTAGCAACTGAAGCCATTAAACTTTCACCTCAACATCAATGAAGAATTCAAGGATGTCCCCCTCTTTGATATCGTTGTACCCTTTAATATGACAACCAAACTCTTTTCCATTCTCAACTTTTTTAGCTTGATCAGGTCCTCTTTGAAGTGAATCAAGTACACCTTCATGAATAACTTCTCCGCCTCTAATTAATCTTACGAATGATTTAGAAAGAACATGTCCTTTAACAACTTCAGAACCGGCAACATTACCAATCTTTGAAGCAGGGATAATCATTTTAATAACAGCTTCACCAATAACTTGTTCTTCATATTTAGGTGCTCTCATGCCTGAAATAATTTTCTCTACATCTTCGACCATCTTGTAAACGATTGAATATGTTTCTATTTGAACATTTTCTTGTTTCGCAAAAGAAGCGTTATCTTTGTTTGGACGCATATTGAATCCATAAATTAATGCTCCTGATGCTTGTGCAAGTAGAATATCTGATTTAGTAATAATACCAACAGTTGCACTAACAACATTAATAACAACTTCGTCATTTGAGATATTTCCAAGAGCATACTTAACAGCTTCTGCAGTTCCTTGTGTATCTGACTTAACAATTATATTAAGGATTTTCATTCCGTCTTGAATTTGTAATGCTTTTCTTGCTTTTAAAACTATTTGCTTATCTGCAAATGCTTTATCTTTAGCTAATTCTTTGGCAAATTTTTCATTCTTGAAACCATAGAACTTATCTCCTGCAATTGGAGAATAATTTAAACCTGTAACAACAACAGGAGTTCCTGGTCCAGCACTTTCAATAATGTTTCCATTTGTATCTTCAAGTGATCTAATACGACCATGCTTTGATCCAGCAACTAAAAAGTCCTTCTTAAGAAGAGTTCCGTTTGAAACGATTAAAGTTGCAACAACACCTTTACCAGTTGTTACTGATGATTCAATAACAGTTCCGATAGAAAGTCTGTTTGGATTACCTTTTAATTCAAGTAGTTCTGACTGTAATAAAATGGCAGTAAATAATTCGTCAATTCCTTCACCTTTAAGTCCAGAACCATAAACGAATTGTGTATCCCCTCCTCAATCGTCAGCAAGAACATCAAGAGAAGATAAATCTCCCTTAACCTTTTCAGCATCTGCTCCAGGTTTATCCATTTTGTTAACAAAAACAATGATTGGAACTCCAGCAGCTTTTGAATGAACAATAGCTTCTTTAGTTTGAGGCATAACACTATCTCCAGCATCAACAACTAATATAACAATGTCAGTTACATTTGCTCCTCTAGCTCTCATTGCTGTAAATGCTTCGTGGCCAGGTGTATCAAGGAAAGTAATTTTCTTATCTTTGTGTTCAACTTGGTATGCACCAGTATGTTGAGTAATCCCACCAGCTTCAGTTGAAGCAATATCTGATTTTCTGATTTTGTCAATTAAAGTTGTTTTACCGTGATCAACATGACCCATAATTGTAACGATAGGGTTTCTTTCAACAAGATCCTTTTCGTCATCTTTAATTTCAATAACATCCATGAAGTTAGAAGCATCGACTTGATCTTCTTTTTGGAAGTCAAATTCATACTCCATACATAGTTCAGCGATTTCTTCTTCTCCAAGTGTGTGATTGATATTGAACATTTTTCCCTGTTCGAAAAACTTAGTGATTATTTCTGTAGCACTTTTGTTTATCTTGCCAGAAAATTCTCCAATTGTCATTGGACCAGAAAATATAAAGATTCCATCTTTAAGTTCTGTATCAACTGATTTCAATTGTTTTTTAATATCGTCTTGATTTAATTTTCTATTATCCATTTTTACTCCTTTATTTTTTTAATTAGTTCTTGATAAACTTCGCTCGGAACTTGCCCTTTGAAAGCTTTATGTAATACTTTACCATTAATTATTCTATCTGCTAACTTAGGGTTTTTAGTGACGTATGCGCCTCTTCCACCTTTATTAGAATCAATCTCATATTTGCCTTCTTTTGTTTTTGATATTCTGATCATCTCACTAGTTTTTTTTGTTTCACCAGTAACAACACATTTTCTTTCAATGTTAGTCATTTAAAAAGTCTGGATCAATATCAGCCAGTTCTTCATTGAATTCAAAGTCTTCTTGAATTTCATCTAATTCGTCTTTTGAAAAATCAATATCAGCAAACATGTCTTCTGTAGCTTGGATAGCTGCGCCTGCTTCATCATCGAAGGCTTCCATATCTTCTGTAAAGTTTTGGATGTCTCCATCAAGTGAATCAAGTTTAACTGAACTACCAAATGTTCTTTGAGGTCTTTGTCCGCCGCCTCTAGAGTTCAATCTTTCTCCAGATTCGATGATAGCAACTTCAGCTTCAGTAAGGTTTCCGTTTCATTCAAATTCAATCCCTTTTTCTTTAGCTTCATCAATTGACACAATGTCTAGTCTTGTAGATGTTAGTTCAACTGCAAGTCTAGCATTAGAACCTCTTTTACCAATTGC
This sequence comes from Metamycoplasmataceae bacterium, assembly GCA_029942215.1. Lineage (GTDB taxonomy): Bacteria > Bacillota_I > Bacilli_A > Mycoplasmatales > Metamycoplasmataceae > Mycoplasma_O. The sequence continues at coordinate 13,879 of JAOZTM010000002.1, forward strand.
AAGTGTTTGATGTTTATTAGGGGTAATAACAACCTTGTGACCTTCGATAACTTTACCGTCAGCATCTTTTTTATCAACTATTCCAATAACTTTAGCAGGTGCCATAGCACTTGCGATAAATGAATTTTTATCTTCTATTCATGGAATGATATCAAGTTTTTCTCCATCAAGCTTAGCAATGATAGCTTTAATTCTAGTTCCATTAGAACCTATTAATGCACCAACTGCATCAACACCTTCTACATTTGTTTTAACTGAAACCTTAGCTCTAATTCCTGGCATTCTTGAGATAGTAACTATTTCAACAATTCCTTCAGCAATCTCAGGAACTTCAACTTCAAGTACTCTCTTGATCATTTCTTTTGAACCATTTGATACTATTATTTGCGCATCTTTAGATTCTTCTAAAACGTCTTCAACATAAACCTTAACTCTTTCACCGATGTTAAGTTTGATATTTGGGTTTTTAAACTTTGAAGGCATGAATGCAATCGTTTGATCTTCAAGAACTAAAATAGCATGTGTAGTTGATGATGATGTAACAACAGCAGTAACCATTTCTCCTTTAAGACCTTTGTGTTTTGAATATACAGCAGCTTTTTTCTTTTCACGAACACTTTGAACAATCATTTGTTTGATTCTTCCTGCGATATTTTTTGAGTAAGATAAAAAGTCAACTTCGTCAGAAATTACGTCTCCGTCTTTTGCGGTCTTCTTAATTTTCTTAGCATCTTTCAAACTTATTTCAACAGCTTTGTATTCATCGGCAACTTCCTCATCAACAACATACTTAGTGTTATTGATCAATTTCATTTCTTTTTTATCAAAATCAAGAGTGAAATCTAAATCTGCATCTGGGTCAAATTTAGAATGAAATGATTTCTTAACTGAATCTGAAATGATTTCTACTATCTCCTCAACGCTCAATAAATTTTGTGTTGCTAGTTGTTCTATTGCTTCAAAAAATTGTTCCATGTTTACTTCGTTTTTTACTTCTTTTGACATATTATGCCTTTCCTATTTTTGCAAATATTTTTATTTCGTTTATGTTGTTCTTCTTTACTTCTTGCTTTCTAAATTGCCCTTTGGCATTTCACTTAATAACCAATGCATCATTAGTGTCTTCAATTAAGACTCCAATGAATTCCTGATTATCATTGATTGATTCATTCAGTGTAATTTTTACATCCATACCGATATTTACTTCAAGATTATTTAAATCAATTTCATGATCTGTTCCTCTTGAATAAACATCTAGAATATATTCATTATCTGTTTGGTCAATTTCATCAATGAAGGTTGATACTTCTTTTGAAATTTTAATCACTTCATCAAAATCCGAAACTTTCAATTCTACATTTAAGAATGTATTTCCGTCTCTTTCTTCAAAGAAAACTTTACTTACTGTTTTCTCGAATTTTGAGATGATTTGTTTTTCAATTTCCATATATCCTTTCCATAAAAAAATAAGCTACCAATAGGTAACTTATTGCTCTATTCTATTGACTCTAATATTATATAGAAAAATCTAGTGCTATTTGATTAGATTCAGAGAAACTATCAAGTATTCCTAATTCATCAAATTTAGCGATTGAAGTTTTGTTTAATGAAGTTCTTTTCTTAATATCTTCTTTTGAAACAAACTCTTTTTCGTTACGTGCTTCAACTATTGAGAATGCAACAGCATCACCTAATCCTTCAATTACTGAGAATGGAGGAATCAATGTATTATCTTTAATAACTCATTCATTTGCTAATGAATAGCTCATATCAATATTTCCAATTTTAATTCCACGAGCTAATGCTTCGTTTGCAATTTCTAGAACTGGAATTAAACCAACTTCTCTATTCGTTAGTTTATCTTCTCCACGTGCATACTTACGAGATTTTCAATCTTTAACTGTAGCTTCAATCATCGCCTTACCTTTAATGATAGTTTTTATATCAAAGTTGTCAGCTCTAGTTGTAAAGTAAGTTGCGTAGTATTCAATTGGGAAATAAAGTTTATATCATGCTACTCTTCAAGCCATTGTTACATATGCTACGGCGTGAGCCTTAGGGAACATATATTTGATTTTAAGAAGTGAATCAATATATCAATCTTCAACTTCATGTTCTTTAAGTAATACTTTTCATTCTTCAGTAAGTCCCTTACCTTTACGAACACTTTCCATTATTTGGAATGATTTCAATGGATCTACACCTTTGGCAAGTAGATCAATCATAATATTATCTCTACATGAGATAACTTCTGAAAGTGTTTTACCTTCGTTTCTAACTAGTATCTCCGCATTAGTTGCTCAAACATCTGTACCATGTGATAAACCTGAAACAGAAACAAGGTCACCAAATGAATTTACATTTGCATTCTTTAACATTCCTCTAACAAACTCAGTACCAAATTCTGGAATACCCATTGCTCCAGTGCTTTCACCCATTATGTCTTCTGGCTTAATACCAAGAGCTTCTGGTGAAGAGAACAATGAAATAATTTTCTCATCCATCATCGGAACATCAGTTGCAGTTTTTCCAGTCAGCTTTTCTAAAAGTCTTAAAGCGGTTGGATCATCATGCCCAAGCAAGTCAAGTTTAAGAACGTTGTCATGAATAGAGTGGAAGTCAAAGTGTGTAGTTCTTCAATCAGCATTAACATCATTAGCTGGATAGTTTATTGGTGTAAAGTCTTCAACATCAAATTCAGATGGAATAACGATAATCCCGCCAGGGTGTTGTCCTGATGTTCTCTTTGTTCCCCTAACTCCTTTAGCTAAGTATTCTGTGAATGGTCTAGAAAGAGTGATTTCTTCTTCTTCAGATCATCCCTTTACATATCCATAAGCGGTCTTTTCTGCAACTGTAGAAATAGTCCCTGCTCTGAAGGCGTGCTTCTCACCAAATAGAACTTTAACTTCGTTATGGATGATTGGTTGGTAATCACCAGAGAAGTTTAAATCAATATCCGGAACCTTATCAGCATCAAAACCAAGGAAAGTTTCAAATGGGATATTTTGACCATCTCTATGTAAATCAATTTCACAATTAGGACATTTCTTTGCTGGAAGATCGAAACCTGAATTTAATTCTGAATCTAAAAAGATTTCAAAGTGCTTACATTTTTCACAAATGTAATGTGGTTCCAAAGGATTAACTTCGGTTATCTTTGATAATGTAGCAACAAGTGAAGAACCAACAGAACCCCTTGATCCAACTAAATATCCATCATCTAATGATTTCTTAACTAATAGGTGCGAGATTCAATAGATAACAGCAAACCCATATTTAATAATAGGTTCAAGCTCTCTCTTGATTCTTTTTTCAATGTGTTCAGGTAATACATCTCCGTAAATTTCTTTTGCTGTTTTATAAACAAGGTCAGTAAGTTCTTTATCTGAATCACCGAACTTAGGTGTGTACAATTTATCTTTAATTACCTTTGAGTCTTCAATCATGTCAGCAATTTTATTTGTGTTTTCAATAACTACTTCTTCAACTAGTTTAACATCACCTAAAAATGCGAAAGCTTGAATTGCTTCTTCTGTAGTTAATAAGTGTTGATCTGGGTAAACTGCATTTTCTTCATTAAATCTATAAAGGTAATGTCTTGCACCGCCAAGTCCTTTGGCTGCAATATAAACCTTGTGGTAAGCCTTATCACTTGGATTAAGATATCTTACATCACCAGTTGCAACAACGAGTATGTTTTGTTTCTTAGATTCTTCAACAACAAATCTAATCATCTCTTCGATGTCTTCTTGTTTAGTTCCTCTATTAATCATGTGTAAGTAATTTTGAATTGGTTGAATTTCAATATAGTCATATAGAGAGATCTCTTTTATCACTTGTTCTTTTGAACCATAGAACATTCTATCTACCAATCTTGATTTCAATCCACCAGACCCTAATAAAACATTCTTCCTATTAGCAAGTTCTTCCATTATTAATTTTGTTCCTCTTGCATAGTTGGTTGTTAATGCCGCAGAAGTTAATTTAAAGAGCTCTTTAAGACCTTCTTGGTTTTTTGCTAGTAAAGTTACTTGATTAGAAAATGCCTTAGCTTTAAGGTCCTCTGATTTGAATTCAAATAGTTGTGTTTGCGTTTTAATTCCCATTGCTTCTAAAAGAGATAATGCTTTAACTCAAATTCTCGCAAGCACTTCAGCATCATAGTCAGCACGGTGAGCGGTTGTTGAATCATAACCAACACTTAATCTTGTTGCAACATTCCCTAACCTAAATCTTTTAGCTTCTGGATGAATCATTCTTGCAACAACCATTGAATCAATAACTGGATCGCTAAGTGTTTCAAATCCAAACTTTGATAGTTTTTCATTTACAAAAGAAATATCAAAATTAGCATTGTGAGCCACAAGCGTATGTCCCCTTAAATAATCAGCCATTAATTTGGCTCCTTCTTTTTGATCAACCGCATCTTTAACATCGTCGTTTGTTATTCCTGTTAAGCTAGTTGTGAATTCTGAAACTGGATTAGTTGGTTTAATGAAGAATTGTTTCTTTTCAACGATAGAGCCATTACGCATTTTAATTGCACCAAATTCAATTACTTCTTCAAGTATTGGTGAAAGCCCAGTTGTTTCAATATCAAAAATTACATATTCATCTGAAACAAGTGTTTTGTCTGATGGGTTGTAGATTGCTCTAGCGTTCTCAGAAATCACGCCAAGAGATGCGCCATAAATTGGTTTAACAGTTGTTCCTTTAGTTGCATGATAAAAATCAGGGAAAGATTGAATTGAATCAGTATCAACAATTGCAACTGCAGTGTGTCCTCACTTCTCAGCATTAGCAACTAATTCGTCAGCAGATAATATTCCATCCATTGCACTCATTCTTGTTCTTACACTTAGTTCAACTCTTTTAACTTTAGCCTTGTCTTCCCTTACTTCTTTGAATGCTTTTCTTCTAGAGATTTTTGAAACAGCAATTACCGCCTCTTTAAGATAAGGGTCATGCTCGTACTTACCTTTAATAGTTACTAGGTCACCTGGCTTGTATGATAATAGCTCTTCATTAGGATTATCCATCTTCATGAATGACTTAGCGTATATAGCGTCAGTATAATCAGTAACTGAAATTGAAAAGATTTCTCAACCTGACTTAGTTGTCTTTCTTTTAATGTCAAAAATTTCAACGTCTAATTGAACAAGGTTAGCATTCACTTCTGGCAACTCTTTAATAGTGAATTTTTGGTATCCACTTTTTCTTCTAACATCTGTTTCAACTATAGGCTCTGGAGAACCTTCATTTATTTTGAAAGCTTCAACTCTATTTTTCTCTTTTTCAATTTCTAAAATATTA
>JAOZTM010000002.1:19294-23806 GCA_029942215.1 Metamycoplasmataceae bacterium
GATGTTGTTTCAAAATTAAATTTAGTTTTATATTTAAAGTTATTTTGTAATGAATGGAAAAACTTTTCCATTTCATTAAAAGGAATTAATTCATCACTTATGAAGCTCATTTCAAAAATATTATTTTCAGACAAAAAAGCACGTTCGACTTTTATTTTTTCGAATGCTGGTGAGATTTTAAAATCAATTTCTAAAGCTAGTTTTTCAAAGACACTTTTCATATAATAATTTTATCAAAATTGACTTGAAAATCCTCTTATTAAATAATAATAAATAGTAATGTCAGAACGAAGAAAACCATTGTTGCAGAATCAAGTCTATCTAAGATTCCGCCATGTCCTGGCATAAGGTTTGAAAAGTCTTTAATATCATTAGATCTTTTTATTGCTGAAAAGAATAAATCCCCTATTGGTGAGACTATTGGCAGTAATAGCCCTGCTGCAATTAAGACTCCGATCTCGTGACCAGTAGATTCAAAAATGTGTAAATAGTATCCTAAACCAATAATAAATCCTGAAGCTGCAATATAACCAATTATGAAACCAGCTCATGTTTTCTTTGGAGAAATTTGAGGTGCCATTTTTGCCCCATTGAAAATATACTTTCCAAGATACTTTCCACCAAGATAAGCGAATGTATCTGCAACAATTGCGATAGATAAGAAATAGATTAATCATAGGTAGTCAAAAACGTTTACTATTCATGCGAACTTAACAAATACAGAGAAAGTAACTGTAACCATGACGATAACGATTATGTTTCAAATAAGATTTTTTGACTGTCTTAGTTTTGAATCAGCAATCAATGGCATTAATGACAACAATGAAAGAAGTAATAGATTCTTTCACGTGAATGAGCCTTTAAGTATTCCGGCGAAATCAAAGTTATTAGAAGAAATGTGAGTATTGCTTGCAGCCACATCCCTGAAATGATCGAAAGGAGTAATACTTTCTGCTGTAAATAAGAACAAGATTAATGGAAGCAACGATAAGAATACAACGGAATATTTAGACATCTCCATTTTAGAGAATACTTCGTATAGTCCGTACATACCTAATAAAAGGAATATTCCAATACCAATATAGGCACCGATTTCTCCTCCGTATCCAATCCCAAAAATAACTGGAAAAATAATAAGCAATATAGCTGCTACTGATATATATCTTCAAGTTGAAGGGTGTTTTTCTACAAAGGCTTTTATCATTATTTAATTATACAATACTATGCTTAAACCTTACAAAGTTCAAACAAAGCTAGAAACTGATCAAAAGAAAGTTCTTGTGGTCTTGCGGTTTCTTTTAAATTCATTTTCTTTAGAATTACTTTAGATTCTTCCGGCTCAATTTCTAATTCTTTTAAATTATTGATTAGTGTTTTTCTTCTGAATGAGAAAATAACCTTAAAGAACTCTTTCAATTCTTTTTCATTTCCTGAAAGGTGATCTTTCATTTCGAATGAAACTACAGCTGACTTAACTTTAGGTGCAGGCAAGAAAGAACCTGGACTTACAACAAATTCTTTTGTAAGGTTCTCTGTATACAACATAGTTGTAAGAGTTAACTTACCATATGTTTTTGATCCAGTTGGCGCAGACAACCTTGAAGCCACTTCGTCTTGCATCATTAAAACACATCTATCAAACTTGTCACTATTTTCAAAAATCTTGAATAGAATATCAGATGTTATATAGTAAGGAATATTTGCAACAAGAGTTTTCTTTCCTTTTCATTTTAAATCAGCCTTAAGAAAATCTCCCTCAATAAGAGTAAATTTATCATCTTCGATTTCACCATTGATAACTTTGATCATATCTTCATCAATTTCAAATGAAGTTACTGATTTTGCATCTTTAAGTAATACGTGAGTCAACGAACCTAACCCAGGGCCAATTTCGATTACGTCTTTATCTTTTACATCAGCTACTTCTGAAATCTTTTGTAATACACCTTGATTAATAAGAAAGTTCTGTCCGAATCTCTTCGAAGCATTAACATCGTATTTTTTGTATAAGTCTTTTATGTCATTAAGTGTAAGCATGAACTAATTATATATTGAATACCTTTTTAGTATTTGAATAAATAGTTTCTATCACATTTTCTTCTTCTCTTATAGAAGCAATATAATCAGCTACGTGTTTAACATTTGCAGGTTCGTTCTTTTTGCCCCTGTTTGGTGCGGGCGTTAAGAAAGGTGAATCAGTTTCAACTAAAAGTCTTTCTAATGGGATTGCTTTTGCAACCTCTTTCATTTCAATCGCATTCTTAAATGTCACGATTCCAGAAAAAGAAATATAAGAATTTAATTCTAAAAACTTGTTAGCTCAATTTAAGTCACCAGAAAATGAATGAAGAATAAAAACTACATCCTTATATTTTTTCATTACAGCATAAGCTTCTTCGTATGCATCTCTAATATGAACTACTACTGGCAAATTATTTTCAATAGCTATTTGAATATGCTTTTCAAAAGATTCAACTTGGTCTTCTATAGAAGGATTGCTTTCTCTATACAAGTCTAAACCTGTCTCTCCAATGAATTTGACATCTTTATAGTCAAGATCATCAAGGAACATAAAGTTCTTATTAGAAACGTCAGCTGGATGAATACCAACTCCTGCATGTATGTTATCGTGCAGCTTAGACATTTTGATGGCTTCCAATGAATTAGATTTAGAAGTTCCGGGTATCAAGATCATTTCAATATTATTATTTAAAGATTCAATTAGTAATTGATTTAGTTCATCGTCATTATAAAAGTCAGATGTTATATGTGCATGTGTATCTATGTATTTCATATTCTAATTTTATATTAAAAAAAGATGCTAGGCATCTACTTGATAATTTCTTTTCATGTTCTTGGGTATCCTTTAGGATGAAGAGCATTCTTTGTATATTTAATAAGATTAACAGTCTTACCTGTAATTGTTTCAACTTGTGTAATCTTTGGTGTAACACTTAATAGTTTTAGGATCTTCTTTGCGTCCTTTACTTCTTGTTCTGCTTTAGGCCCTTTAATGAATGCGTACTCGGCACCTTTGATTCCTATATGAATAGAAGCTTCTACTAAATTTTTGAATTCAGTAACAGCTCTTGCTGTAACGTAATCAAAGTAGTTAAATGTTTTTGCATCTTCAACTCTTGTCATTTGAACTCTTGCGTTTAATTCTAATTTAACAGTAACTTCTCTTAGGAAATTAAATCTTTTCTCTTGAGGTTCAAACATTATTAGTTCTAGTTCAGGATGAGCGATTACAAATGGAATAGACGGGAAACCTGCTCCTGCTCCAATATCTAATAGTTTCTTTTCTTCGAAGTCTTCAAATAATGGGAACGCAGCTTCAAGTGCTAGGATTGATTCTAAGATTCCTTCTTTTCAGATTTTGTCACCTTTGAAACCTGTAAGGTTCATAACCTTATTTTTAGATTCTACTATTTTTACAAACTCTTCTAATTTAGAAAAAATTGCATCGTTATTTATATGTTCTTTTGTTTTATCTTTGAAAGTCATACTTTAATTATACTTTAAGTTTTCCAATAAAAAAAATGCCGAAGCATTATTTTGTTGTCTTAGTTGATTTAGCTTTTTCTTTTTCATCTTTAATTAAATCTTTAAGAGATACGTCTTTTTTAACTTTCTTTGAAACTTTTCTAACTGGAGGTCTTTTAAGGTTTTTGTTAATGTAATCAATTTCTTCTTTAACAATTGTTTCCTTTTCAAGTAACTCAAATGCGATAAGTTCTAATAGCTTTCCATTCTTCTTAATAATTGCAAGAGCTTTTTTCTCAGCACCTACTATAAGTTCTCTTATTGCTCCATCAATCTTCTCTGCAAGAGCGTCTGAGTAATCTCCACTTACGCCTTCTTGACCAAGGAATTGACTTCCTCTTGGTTTTTCATAAGCAATAGGCCCAAGTATTGACATTCCGTATTGTGTAACCATCGCACGAGCAATTCCTGTAGCTCTTTCAATATCATTATGAGCACCAGTAGAAACTTCTCCAGGTCCATAAATGATTTGCTCTGCAGCACGTCCACCCATATAAGATACGATCTTAGCTTCAAGTTCTGATTTCTTATAGTTATATGTTTCCTTCTTAGGAGTCATAAGTGTATATCCACCAGCATCACCACGAGGTATGATTGTAATCTTTTGAACAATATCTGCATTTTCATGTTTAAGTCCAATAACAGCATGTCCTGCTTCATGGTAAGCAACCATCTTCATTTCTTCAGGAGTAATAACTCTGTGCTTCTTAGCTGGACCAGCTACAACTCTATCAATAGCTTCATCAATTTGATCTAGAGTAACAACGTTTGTTTTTTCTCTAACTGATAATAATGTAGCTTCATTAATAACATTCTCTAATTGAGCACCAGAATAATTAGGTGTTCTTTTGGCAACGTTTTTGAAATCAACATCGTCTGCAATTCTTTTACCTTTTGCATGTAGCTCAAGGATTAATTCTCTTTCTAAAATATCTGGATTATTAACTGTGATAACTCTATCGAATC
>JAOZTM010000003.1:0-14700 GCA_029942215.1 Metamycoplasmataceae bacterium
AATGAATGATGTAAGGAACAATGCAAAAACAGCAGTTATTCCGATTCCGAATAAAAGCATTCAATGTCTGTATTGTGATTTTTCATTTTTTCATAGTTCTTTAACAGTAGGAACTTTAGGAAGTTGCCCGCCGTTAAACATTTGTGGATTAATCATGAAACCTCTTTTCCTATCTATTATATAAAAAAACAACAACTTTTCCAAGTTGCTGAGTTTTATTTTATTAAAGGATTATTATTTCTTAATACCTTTTAGTTTTTTCTTACGTTTGAATAGTGCTAGTAGTCCACCACCAATTAGGGCAAGTCCTGCTCCAATTGATCCTAGTAGTATTCATAATTCTCCCATTGAAGTTACATCTGGGTTGGTAACTGTAATTGCTAACCCATTAATTCCATTTTGAGTAACTATTGTACTATTGACCTTAGCAAGCATTGATTTGTTGAATGCATCTAAAGAATCAAAGTAAGCTTTCGCTTCAGGAGTTGCTGCCGGATCAGTTGCTGCGACAACTTCCGCAATAGTAGTTGCGGCATCTATTACGCCAATGTATGCTAATTCAGCAGTTCCCATCTTATCAAAGACTCCTTGATCGAAATTAGGATTTTGTTTGAAGTTAGCAGGGAAAGTCTCAATTGTAGAAACTTTAACTTCCGCTTTAGCAGCTGGGACAGTTGTTGCAACTAATGTTACTGGCTTTTTGTCAATATCATTATATATAACTGAAGTAACATTATTTGAAAGTCCATTAGCAGATGCAGTATTATTAGAAGTTACGATTGACTGTACAACTCCGGTTCCTCCATCTAACATAAATTGATCGTAGTATACTCCACCTGGCATGTATTCAGGATTTATAGGAGTAAACGCATCCGCTGCATCTGTGTCAAATGATCAAATATCAGCAGGGTTTGTTAGATATGGTCCATCCATTTCATCATATGCAGATGCACCTAATAGTGCGATTCTTTGTTGAAGTGCTGATGAAGCCATTGTAGACGGCATTGCACTCATTGAAGGTTTCGTTGAAACGTTTGCAGTTGTTGCAGCTGAATAACTGATGCCTTCGAATACAGGATGTAAATCTACATTTAAACGAGAAATTCCATTTGGAACAGCATGTCCAGCGGTTGTTCTTAGAAGACCATTTGTAAGCCTTGTTCTTGTTTTGAGCATTCTTCCGTCTGCAAATATTCTTTCTCTTGTAACCGTTTTATCACCAGAGGGAGAAGTAACCAGTGAAATGTAAATTATTTCGTTTTCAGTTGTAATTAATTTGACAGTTAAGTTATCTAAAGTATAGTTTTCTGATAATCAAACATCTGTAATTGTGTCAATTGAATTCGTTTTGGTTGAAGAATATGTTACTCCAACTGGACCTGTTGAACCAATTGCATAATCAAATCTTAATATTGAATCAACAAAGTCAATTGATGTAGATTGATCAAATCCAATACCTGTTTTAGAATCAGTATTTGTAACTGCAGTCTGTGTATGTCTAACAACTGCATCATTATTTGTTCCTACTGTTTCCATTGTAGGACCTTCAATTACTGAAGGGGTAGTTGTAAATGCATTCATAGCTGAATCAATATCAGATGGACTTGTTATTACAGTATCATATCCGATACCTTTATCACCAACATCGAATAATCTATCACCATTCACATCATCGATTAAGTTATCTCATACGTAGTTTTCGAATGATTCGAATCCGTTGTTTGAAGAAACTAGTGATACGAATGGCATTTTTCAAGCTTCTGTCTTTGTTGTTGCATCAGCTTTGTTTTCATCATTAAGCATAGCTTCAAGCATTAATTGAGGTAATCTATCTGAAATTAATTGTTGAGCATTTGAATGAGTAACATCATTTGCCAACTCTTTAAATGAATCTGATTTCTCAACATCTTCAAGTTGTTGTTGTGATGGAGCTATTCCACCTTCGACAGTAGTTGTAGCAACCAAGTTAATAGCATCTCTTAATAACTCTGCTAATAATTCGTCTGCAGATTTAAGGTTATCAATTGTAAGTGTAGTTACTTTTGTAGCACCAAACTTGTCTCTTAAAGTTACTGTTAAATCTATTTCCTTTGCTGAGTCAGTAGGAGCTATAGATGTTACGTTAGAGATTGAAACTCCAATTTGATCAATTTCTGGATGTGTTGTTCCAATAGGACCAATAGTTACATCAGTCATATTTGTAGAACTTGTATGCACATCTCCAGGTGTTACAGGTGTACCATTGAATTCAAGTATTGCTGCTGCAGCGTCTAGAAGTTCATCTTGTGATTTCATTCCGTTAATTACATGTGTAAATACTTTTTGATTTCCAAAACTATCTTCCATAGTAACAGCGATAGTAATTTCTTTATCTGATGATGAAGGCGTTGTTGTAGCTTTAACATCAACGATTGTTGCACCTAATCTTTTTGCAGATGCAGAAGTTAATGCGATTTGTGATGTTAAAGTTGTATCTTTAGAAATTTCAATAGGAACAATTGCTGTACCTGTATATGAAATCGCATTATCAAGGTGGAATCTAGTATATGTTGAAGGATCAGTGAAATCAATATCTTTAGCAAGAATCATGCTTGAACTGAATGTATCAGTAATTACATGTCCGTTTTGATCATCAACTGTTATTGTATATTCAATTGTAAATTCTTCATCAGAAACTTTATGGAATGTTCCAGGAACTATAGCGAATGTTGTAAGAACAGGAACTGTCAATTTAGCATTATTTGTTTCCATTGTGAATCTAAACTGATCTTGATCTGGAGTTGTTCCCGTTAATGAAGCGTCAAGTAATTCTTGAACACTTGTCATAGTATTGATTCCTATAACTTCAATTGCAGGTGAGAACAATGGAGTATGCATTTCATTAATAAATTCTTGAAGAACAGAATTGTCTAAGTGAAGTGCACCAGTGATATCTCTTTGAATTCCAGCAAATGAAATTTGAGTTGTTAAATCAACATCATCTAATCAATATTCAGTAGAATCAATAATTGTATCTCCTCTAACTACATCAGTGTATTTACCAATTGAAACTCCATATTTCTCAAAGTCGAAATTACTATTATCAACGTATTTAGCTAATTTATAAATATCTTCTTCATAAATTCCTGCTTCAGCTGATACATCTATTGTTGTTGGATTGTTAGCTTCAGCTAAATCTAATTGTTGGTTTGTTAATGTTTCAACAATTGAATCAATAGCAGTTGAAAGTGCTTGAACTGTTGTAGCTTTTGCTAGTTCAGTATTAAACATTGTTATACCGTTATCTCCTCCGTCAACTCCATTAGATACAATGTCTTCAAAGAAGTGGTATTGTGAATCTCCTTTTTTACTATTTCCATTTGATGAAATTTCATCAAGTATTAATTGGTCAAAGAATGGTGAAACTACAACGTTATCGATGAACGCAATAATATTATTCTCGTTGAATGCTGTAGTTCAATCAACTGCATTGTTAAATGCATTTGTGAATTCAGCTTCAATAAATGCTGGTAATGCTGCAAATTCAGTTGCAACATCTGTAATGTCTGTTGCATGAACTCTATCTGCAACTTCTTGATTAACATATATTCTTGAAGCTTCAAGAACAATAGGTTGGAATACGTCTAATAACATTTGATGTTTAATTGCAACACCATTTGTTGGATCAGCAATTATTGCAGCTTGTAAGTCTGAAATGAATTGTGTTGTCATTTCGAACTGTACTGAATTATCTATCAACGTTTGATCAACAACATTCATTGAAAGGAAGTTTGCAAACATTCCTTCGAATTCTTCTAGTAATAATACTTTTGCTTTGTTTTCTGTAATAGTATTAATTGATTCTTGATATTCAACTCCATTTGTCATATCGGCAGTTCAAACGTTAGTTTTTTCAGCTAGTAATTCAGCTTCTGTAAATGCTAATCCTAATTCATCAATTGATCTTTGAACTGTTCCCATTCTTGCGAATGTTAATGTTTTAGTAACAGTTGCAGTATTATTTTGTAATAAATCATTACTGTTAGCATATGAGTAAGTTATTTCAACTTCAACAATAAGTGAAGAATCTTGTTTTGTAATCTTAGTAATTGAAATTTTATCCATTTCTGCTAATTCAGGATTGCTTGTAATTGCTCAATTATTTTCATCACCAATTTCATTATTAAGAACATTTAATGTTAATTCATCTAGTGAACCTGTGTAGTTATATGTAGTCTCAACATTAGCGACCTTGTTAAATATGATTTCTTTTTCATAGTTATCGAAGTTATTTAAAGTTACTATTACAGGCGCTGGTGCAATAACTCCATTTGAATCTCTGAACATAATTTGTAATTCAGTAGTTGTTGAATACATATCAGCTGGATTAACAACTTTAATGTCATCAACAGTCAGGTTTGGTCCCCCACTTTGCAATGTAGCACCAACAGATGCTAAGAACGTTAATTCGTCTTTGTATACAATATTTGAATCATTTTCAAATTGATATGGAGACGTCTGAGTATTTGTTAACTTAATGAATGATTCATAAGCATAGTTTGCAGGACTGTAAGCATCATCATTAAAGTTAAATTCATTGATCGCAGCTGTAAATGTATTAGCAATTGTTCTTGTTGCAGTACCTTTAGTTATTTTTAATTGAATATCAAAATTGTATGCTGCAGCAACTGGGTCATGAGCATATGTTGACGGAACAGTTTCAATTACCATTGTTTCTGTCGGATCAACAAAGTTTGCTATCACTTCAAATTGGGCACTATCAGGTTCAGTTGTTCCTAATTTTGCAAGCATATCTGCAACATCTGTATAGTTAGCTGAATCCTTAAGTATCAAGTTGGCAGGAAGGATTGCGTCTAAGATAGCTTGATTTATTGAAGAAGTTAAGTTCAGGTTTAAATCAACTGTTCTTTTAGCTGATCCAAATACGATTCTTGCTTTAACAGGAATTGAAGTTAGATCTTTTTCACTTTCTAGAATTGTTGGATCGGTCTTACGAGCTCCATCAAAATACATTTCTAAAATTGTTATTCCGTTTAGTGCAAACAATGATGTTGTTTCATCAGGAGTAAGTGAAGTAATTTCAGTTGAATTTTCTGTTGGAGTTGAAACAAATCCTAAAGAATCATAAGTTGAAAGGTTGAGCATATTTTCTATATGATGTGTTGAAAGTTCATATTCTATCGCAGCAATAAACTTGTTTATATTTGTGAATGAACCACCTAATTTTGATATTTCGGCATTGTATGAAGTTTCAAAATCTGAAGCAAATACTTTTTCAATATTTTGTTCATAAATAGCTAGAGCTGATGCATGTAAAGCATTTGTTGAATCAGCTATTCAAACATTCTTGAACGTTTCAAGAGTATTCGCATAGAATAGCGCTTTAATAGTATCCATTTTTGTAATATCATAATCAGCACTTGTTCATGAATCTCATGTATTGATTTTAGATAATACAGAATCTATAGTTGTTTCAATATCAATGAATACTTGAGATGCTTTCAATGAAGCAAGAGTTGTGAATCAATCTGTTGTTATTTCTGCAATAAGTTTATCTTTGATAACTTCATCTCTAATTTCAAATGTTTTTGTTGTCATTAGGTTTAATATTGTCAAGGTCGGGTCAGCAGATAATTCTGTAACCAGGCTTGCTATATAAGTGTCATCAACTTTATTTTCGATAATTCCACGTAATTCTGTGGCTGTCATAACTGGTGAATTATTTGAAACAAGTGAATCAAGATTCGTAATGAATGTTTCTTCTACTCATTTTTCGAATCTTTCTTTAACGACATTGTCAAATGTAGTTTGATCTTTATTCTGAATATCGAAGTCATTACCTGCAACTGCTGGCAAGAATGTTCCTGGTGCATTAGGATCTTCAATTTTAGGAGATCAAGTTACATCAAGTCCAAGTTGAACAGTTGTTAATCCATTACCAAAGTTTAGGATAGCTTCATCATGTGAACCTCAGTTTTCGAATGCAATTTGTAAAGGAAGAGTTATTGTTTCTGCATATCCGTTATTATCGTCATATGCAATTTCAAAGTAAACATTAACGAACTTACCATTACGTGATGGATCTTTAGTAGGATCTGCTGAACCGGCAGTTACTAACTGAACTTTATCTAAGTTATTCATTCAATCTTGATTGATTAAGTAATCTGTTTCACTAGTCATTAATGAGTTAGCGATTGAATCTGTTATTTGAGTCTGATCCGCTGTACCTGAGTAATCAATAAATGTTGAAGTAATACCATTTCTAACAGCTTCAATAGCTTCTTTTGCTGCTGAAGTAAATCCTGTAATAGTTTTGTAGTCAAATGTATATGTAACAGGTGCTGAAACATAACCGTTAGAATCTACAAACGTAATTGATAAATCGATTGTTTCGTCGTATTTTGTAACGTTAGGTGTAACAACTGTTATATCTTTAACTTGTACGCTGTACATTGAAGTACTTAGAGTTGAGTTTAATGAAATATCATTTGCAAATGTGGCGATATTATCTTCAATTGAAATAGGTGTTTTGTTTAATGTATTAACTATTAAATCACTTATAAGAACATCTGATTGTGTAAGGTCGAATCCACGCCCTATTTGTCTTTGTACATCTAAGAATGTTTTACTTACTTCACCAATATGAAGAACTGCATCGAAATGAATTAGATTTGAATCTATAGCGTCATCAACAACATTTAGAAGTTCTCAATAAACATCTTGTGTTGTAGCTGTTGAAGGATCAAATGTTGTTGGATCAGCAGTTGCTCAACCAATAATTTCAATTCCTTTATTATCGATAATTCCTATTTGTTGTGCTAATGCCAATTTCTCTGCATCACTTGTTCTAAGTACTTCATCTGCTTTTTGTCACAGTTCTTTATCTAAGAATTGCAGATCATCAACTGTTATAATATCAGCAAGATTTTCGTTGATTGATTTTGGATAAGTTATTGAAGCATCTTGTGTCACTGTTTGACCATTAATTGAAAGTTCCATAACAACATCAATTACTGAAAGATTTGGATTAACTTTTGTTATATCAGTTGAATCATGAGGAGTTTTTAATGCGCTTATTGATGAAGAATCAAGTGCATAAGTAACATTCGCATCATGTGGAAGTTTTATATTATTGTATTCATCTTCAATGTATGTTAATTCTGAGATTGTAGAACCAGTTGCTGGTAAACTTGCATCTGTTGTTGTTGGAAGTAATGCCACAACTTTTTGAGCTTCTTTTAAGATTGCTGATGTTGTTGAATCTGCAAATTGAATTGAAGCCAAGGTAAATTCGCCAGTTATTGGTTTTGCTGGATCAAGTGGGTTATCTGTTGAAATAGTAACAACAATATCAACTACGTCTGATAGATTGTCGTATACATCTGTAGTTCCTGGCTTGAATATTTGAACATTACTAATCGCAACTTGAGGATCAACTAGTGAATAATCTAGTTCAACTCTATCAGTATCTGATGAATCAAATAACGCTAATGGATAAAGATCTACTAGGTTTTGTCTTACAGAAATCATTGATCCAGTTACGTCATTAATTAATTTCTGTTGAATAACATCAGCAAATTCAATATTTACTGTCTTAGAATAAACAGAAGGTGTTGAGTTAGCATGTGTGAATGTTAATTCAGTAATAACGTTGTTTGCGATATTCCCTGATGAAGGTACTGAGTATTGAACATCAGTTACTTCTAAATCAGAAATATCAATATTAGGTGTTGCAATTATTGAGTCTTTAATACTTTGATCTCAATTTCTCGTGAATGTAGCATCAAAGTTTGTAGCAGTCATAGTAGCAGCCGGATAAATTGTTAAGTCTATTGAAGAACCTGGAACAATTGAATTCAGTGCTGGTAATTTATCTAAAATGTTTTCAACATAAGACTTAGCAAATCCAAGTTGTACAGGAATCACTTTTGTTGAATCTCCTAATCTAATAGTTACATTAACAGTAGGGTTTAACATTGTAGCATCAAATGATGTAGCGTCGTATTCAACAAGAATATTGTTTGAATCTGCTGGAACATTCGCTGTATTCACTGTATTTGTAGTTGTGTGTGTTGCGTTTTGAATATTGTTATTTAATGTATCAAGAATTGTTTTGAAGTTTGCTCCACCAGTAACTGTGAAGTTAGTGATATCAAGTTCGTCTTGTCCAGGCACAAATGATCCTGATGTGTAATTTGAACTTGTAGAAATATTAAAGTTTTCAAGTATTACATCATTTAGAGATTTTGTAAATGGAACACTTATAGCAATATCTCTATCTGCTGAACCTAAGTGAATTGTTGCAGTATAATCAACTGTTTTTTGATCTTCATTTGGAGCAGATAGAACTGGAACTATGTCAGTGATAGACATATTTGGAGTTACTTCAGATCCTGATAGTGTTGTATTTAAAGTTAAATTATCAACTTGAGCAACTAATAACATCATTGGATCTACAATTAAGTTAGTATCTGTTAATTGACTTAGGAAATATTTATCTCTTGATTCCGCAAATGAGTAATCAACATTTAATGTCAATTCTCTATCAACACCATTTATAGATTTAGTTAATTTAAGAACGAATACAACATCAGTATCAGATTCAAGTGCTGGTAGCATTGTTACAGATGTAATTGTTGCACCTGTTACTGAAGCTGGTAATGCAAATAAGTCTTTTTCTGTTCCTGTAATGTCATATATATCTGAATTATCAGCGTCTGAATATGGATGAGAACTTGTTAGAGTTCCTATCATTACATCAGCAGCTGTTAAATTAGTATACTCTGCATCAGCATGAGTAATATTAAAGCTGAATGGGATACCTGTATATGTAGCTGTTGCAGTTCCTAAAGAAACTTCGACATCAGCTGTAGCATCTTTTGTTGGATCAGATGGCATCACATAATTAGAAACATTAGATACCGTTACACCTTCTGGAAGTGTCATGAAATCTGATGGAGATAGTGTTGTTGGTGCATCTTTAGTTAACAATCCTGCTTGAGGAGTTATTAGACCTTTATTAACTGTGTCAACTATACCTTGGTTATATGAACCTTTGACGAATGTAACTCCTGTTTCATGGAATATCTTAGGTGTTGAACCTGAAACTGAAACTTCGAATGTAATATCAACCGATGCTGAATCTGCATCAAATCCATTTGGATATGAAATATTTACAACTAAGTTTGATAATGGAGAAGTTCCGAATTTAACCATTGTAGTATCGAACAATGCACTTGTTGGTGCATAATTATCAATTAAGTATTGAGCATCGATAACAACATCAGAGTCTGAAAGAGCATTGAATATATCTAATTCTGCTGAACTAGCTCAATTTAATCTCATTACTATTTCTCTTGATTTACCAGTTGATGTTTCTTCTAATTTCAGAACAACATCACCACTCTTATTAGCTTCGTCAATTGGACCCATTGCTCAACGAACATCTGTTATAGCATATCCTTGAACATCTACTCCTTGGATTTGATTTGGCAATTCGAAGTTAGCTAGCACTGGTAGTGCTGGTGCATGACCTGGAATTATTCCAGTTACTGAATCTGCAAGAATATGTGTAATATCGTTAGATGAAATAGCATCGAAGATACCTGCATCAATTTCAGTTTCAAATTCTAGAACTTTTTGAATCTTAACTGATTCATGTTCAAGATCAATTGTTAATTCTAATGTTACGTCTTTACTTGCAGTTGAGAATGTTCCTTGAACAACTTCAATAGCAGAAATGTTAGCATTAGCTCCACCTGTTACTGATACATCTTTTTCGAATAAGAATGGATCTGCATCAAATGTAAATGGCATTACTCCTTTTTCAGGACCACTGATTGAAGGATCTCTGACAATGTGTGTTGCAGTAATACCTTCTAATAGTTTAAGCGCATATTCATTATTGAATGTCACTGTTTTTTGGATTGTTTTTCTTGAAGTTCCAATTGCAATTTCAATATCATAAACAACTGTTTTTGATGAAGGCGTAAATATTGGGTTTGTAACAAATAGTATTGAAACTCCTGTTACGTCTGCATTTTGAGTTGAAATCAATGACATATCATTATCGATAGCTTGTCCAATAACAATCTCTTGAGATGTTTGTGGATATGAAGCTGTCAATGAATGAGATAGAGATATATTGCTTTCATCTATGTTTGCAAGTATTTGCTCATTAATTGTTTTAGCAAAATTCACTGGAATACTAATTGTTCTTGTGGCTGTACCCATTTCTAAGTCGAATGAGATATTTGCGTTATATACATCAGCATTTGTTGTTTGATCAACTGTTATTGATGAAATTACAACATCAGGATTACTGAATGTTAGGCCCTTCATAGTAGTAGAATCTAATGTAACACCAGCATCAATTATTGATTGTGGAACATTCAAGTCTGCAGATGTAATATTATTCAATGTATTTTGGTTGATTGAGTTTGCAAATGTAAAGTTGATTGCGTTATCTGACTTAGTTGCTTTCCCGAGTCCAGTAGATAGAATCATTGGAATCGTTGTTGCATCTTTATCAATTGCTCCATTAACTGAAACAGCATTTACCACAACACCTGTATGTAATGAGATGATAGATGAAGTATTCAATACATGAGGCACTCCACTTGCGTTAGTTTCAATATCGAAATCAGAATCAGATAGATTTTCTAAGATAAATTCATTTTCTGACATTGCGAATGTGATTTCTTTTCTAAGAACAGTTTTTTCTTGTCCAATTATTACAGAGATTTCATAGAATGATTTATTGTCATCTTCGTCTCCTGTAACTTTTGTTATTGAAGAAATTGTTGCTCCAGTAGTATCTCTACCATTAGCTAATGTAGGTGATATAGTGAATTCACTAATGCTTTTATCTCAGTTAGCTTTTGGATACTGGTCTAGAATAATTTGACCAACAGTTACGTCTCCACCATTCATTGAACCAAGAAGATCGAAGTTATATGAATTTAAGAAAGTTGAATCTACAACTACATCTCTTGACGCTGTTCCTAATTCTAAGTGAAGTGTTAGTTCTGAATCTGTATCGTCATGTGAATTAACTTTTGAAGTTATAGAAGTAACCTGTGTCCCAATACTCTTTGAGTTAGTAATAGAAACTTCAGGATTAAATGCGCTATCCATTATTCCATCCAATGGTGCATTCATGTTTGTGATTGATGAAGGAATAACAAAGTCTGCTTGAATTAATGAGTTCAAGATTTCTTGGTTTATTGACATAGGGAATTGAATATCAGCAGTAAACTCTTTTGTTGCAGCACCAAGTGTTACAAAGAATTTATAAGTTGCATGATCAGCGTTTTTATCAAATCTATTAAGTGATAAATCAAGACCTGTTGCAGGATCAATTAGAACTCCACGTATTCCATCAACTGTTTCTTGGACACCAGCATGATTGAACAATCCTTCTAGATCTCCCATTGAGATTGTTTGTGTAGGACCATTATCGATAGTGTTTGTTAAAGTAACATTTGTTTCATCGATATTATCTAATATATTTTCATTTACTGATTTATTAAATAGTACTGACTTAGCTATTGTTCTTGTCTCTTCGTTTGGAAGACCATCAAATATAACTAATTGAATATCATAAGGTACTGTATGATCATCATTATTAAATGTTGATGCATCAACTGGAGAAACAAGTTTAATTTCAACAAGTCCAATATCAAGTATTCATTGAGCAATCTCAAAGTCTGATGCTTGCATTCCTATGTTAGCAATTTCATGTTCGTCTGTAGTTGCTAGTGCCATTATTTTTGTTATGTCTTTAGCTGATACTAATGATAAAGCAAGTTTTTCAGCTTTAACGTTGAATTTCTGGTTTCATGTAAATGTCTTAGTTGCAAGACCAATAGAAACTTCCATTGTCATATCTGCAGCTTGTCTATCAGCATCAACATTTACATATCCTAATTTATCAATGTTTGTTGAAGGTGGTTTAGTTGACATGTTTGATGTCAAGATAGTACCTGGTGCAAGTGTTGCCATGATTGTTGGATCAATAGCGAAATCATCAATCGTATATGAATCAAGAAGTTTTTGATTTATTGATTTAGGGAATGAGTGTGAAACTCTTATAACATTTGAAGCTGATAAGTATGAAACTTCAATATCAAATTCGTGATCTAATTGATCGCTACCTGGAGCTTTAACGTATTGAACGTCAATATTAACCAAATTAGCGATTATTGGGTCCGTTATAGAGAATAGAAGGTTAGAACTCGTTGCAGGTACATACTCTTCGTTAGATGAGCTAAATGATTGATCTGTTAAGTTGTCAATAACTTCTTGAGCAATTGATTTTGATAAAGTCAATGGTATTACAAAGTCTTTAGTTGATGTTCCTTTTTCAATTGAAACAAGAAGTTTAGCATCAACAGAGTCATTAGAAACATCTAGTGTTGCGCTTGTTACTGTTATACCAGCTTGTTTAAACACTGTGCTATCAATTGTAATATCCGCAACATCAAGAGTTTTATCTAATTGTGGATGATCAATTACAGTTTGAGCTAATGTCAAGTTAGAATCTATAACTTGTGAAAGAACTCAATCATTAAATGATTCATCAAATTCTATTGGGCTTGTCACAGTTCCAGTTGCTGAACCAAGGATTGTTTCTAATTCAATAGTTCCATGTGTACTATCTAAATTAACAATACCATTTGCATCTAGTTCAGGCATTAATGTCACTTTCGTGATTGAAACACCGTTATCTAATGTAACAAATGTAGGTGAAGCCATTTCATTTGCTTCAATATTGTGTTCTCTTAGAGATTTATCCATAAATGAGATATTGTTTGCAGTCGTTGTAGCAACAATTTCTTCATTTATAGTTCTGTAGAATTGAACTGTTTTAGTTATTGTTCTTGTGGCTGTACCAAGTGTAAGACCAAATTTAACAACAACTTCTTTAGTATCGTTATTAGCAATTGTATAATCCTTAATAACAATAGCTATATCACCAACTTTTGAAATAGTTGGATCAAGAGTTAGTTTAGAAAGATCAAATGCCTGAGGAACTGATGTTGTTGAAAGGTATGTTTGATCAACAGTTGTCATAGTGTCTAAAATAGAATCAAGAATACTTTGGTTTCTTGTGATTGCAAATTGTATTTCAAGATCTTTAGTTGTAGATTCAATTCCTTTTGTAACATCAAATGTGTAAATAACTTTAAGTTGATCATCTTCATCAGCATTCTTAGTTGAATCAACAATTGTGTTGTCAACTACAACTGCAGTATCCAATGGATAAGTAGCGGTAATATTATCTCTATCTGACTTATCGATTATGAAATCAAGTGATTCAACAACGTTATTAACTGTATTTCAATCTCTTGAATGAGTATATGTAACATGAATTTCTTTTGTTATTGATGCTTGTGATTTTTCAAGTGTAAGAACAATAGTTGCTGTTTCATCAGCATTTGCTGGCTCTGCTTTATAAACTGCAGAAGTAACACTAATACCATTTGGCACGTTAAACATTGAACTTGAAAGAGTTTCAGATGGGTATTCTCTATATGTAGAAATTACATTTGACTCATCCAATGTTGCAGCGACTGTTTTTAACTCAAGTTCGTTTCTTGAATATTCATATGGCAATACAACACTGATCATTCTCACTTTGTTTCCAAGTGACATAGTAACCATTGCATGTATGTTTTGACCACTTGTATCATCTGTTATTGAAATGTATTTAACACTATCAAAGTGAATTGTGTCACCCGTTGAAAGATCTCCACCAGTTATTGCTGTTGCAATACTTGCTTGAGCTTTTGCAGAAGGAGTTAATACTGGAAGTGGCGCCATTAATGGAGGAGCTGCTTGATCGAATATGTTTCCGAAATCTAAATCGGCAACCAATACTTCTCTCAATATTTTTTCTTCAACAGAGATATCAAATGTCAGTGCTCTATTTGTATTTATGATTCTTGAACCAACTAATATTTCTGCAGATGCAACACCGAACTTGTCAGATGCTTGAATAAATGAAGATTGATCTACATTAACTCTTATATTAGTATCAACAGGAGTTTCAGCCATTATATTTGTATAACCAGCTGTTGCAGGAGAAACCAACACAGCAGTAACTGAATTGTTCGCAAATGTATTTTCTGAAATGTTTAGAAGTGATTTAGAATATTCACTATATGAAGTCAATAGTGACATAATTACATCTTTAGATGTTACTTTACCTGTAGGACTTACAAGTGAAAGTGTTGTTGAGTAAGGCAAGATGTTTTGATCATATGTTAGGTTGTAGTCTTTTGAAATTTCTACATTAGTAAATAGATCAGATAATCCAACTTGTGCAGATTCTCTAACCATAATATTATCTAAACTATGTCCTCATATTCTCATATTAGTAAATTGTGCATAACTCACAGCTGTAATTTTCTCTGAATCAAAATCAACAATAGCATCTTCAACTAATGTTTGCAATGATGCGAATCCAACAAGTTTACTATTTAATTCGGCTTTAACATCTTCTCATTTTGAACTTGAACCATTTAATTGGCTAAGTGCATTGACTATTATTGAAAGTACTTGTGATTCTTCAGTTCACATTGTTGAAACTTCATCATCATTTAATGTTGTTATGTTAGCAAGCTCGCCATTTAGGTTTGCAAGAACTTCACCAATAATGAATCCTCTATATTTTTCATCAATAACTTCTTGACTTGT
>JAOZTM010000003.1:14800-22957 GCA_029942215.1 Metamycoplasmataceae bacterium
AATGTATATGAAATACTTTCTAGCTCTGCTTCTGTTACTATAATACCTTTAGCTGCTAAATAAGCTTGGAAGTCTGTTATTTTTAGCGAGAATTGGCTATTGTAAATTCTTTCTGGTGCGTATGAATCTGTCAATCTTTCTGAAACATTAATATAAGTATCACCTGTAGCAACAAGTTCTTCGATAACTAGGTTTCCAATTGTTTTTGAGAATGAAATATCATTTACAATAATTTGTTTCCTGAAGTCACCGGCAGCAACTGTGATGATCGCAGAAGATTTTTGTGTAAAGATTGTTGGAGGAACAATTCATTCAACATTTGTGATTTTAACATCTTGAGCAACTAATGCACTGCTTAGTTCAAACATTGAAACAGGACTATTTGGGATAGTTATTGGACGTGGGTTTCCTTGAGTTCAAGTAATTTCGTTTACATCTTGTGAACGAATATTGTCTATTAACATTTTATATGTAGAGTTAGTAAATGCTCCAACAATAATGTCTTTAGAAGACGAACCGGCTGAAACTTCAGAAGAAATTGCTATAGTTTCTTGATTTTTAGCAAAGGCCATTCCTAAGTTATTTAGTTCTGTTTCAATTTTTAATAATTCACCTTCAGCATCTGTTTGATCAATGAATTCATTGAATTTAACACCTAGAATGAATAATGGTTGTCCTTGAAGAGTTGCCGCTTTCATTGAAGAAAGTAATAATTCATTACTTAAACGAGTTGTTAATCCAGCAACATCAATAGCATCAAATTTTATAGTTAATTTATTTATGAATTCGTCAATTTGAGTTGTTGTAATTATAGTATCTTTTATTAAAGAAGCAATAATTCAAAGTTTGTTTAATTTATCGTTAAATGGATCTGTAACAATATTTGAATAGAAGTCATTTGTATCTATTGAAGATGAAATCGTTAGGTTATCCGCTTCTTCAAAAGCTCATTTCATTATTTCTGAAATAACTGTGTCAGATGAATATACCTTATCCTCTTCGTTTATATTAGAGATAGTATGAATGTTATTCAATAAAATTACTGGTTCGTTAAATTCACGAACAAGATTTTTCATAAATGCTGGTGTTAACACCTGTGTTTGACTTACATTGTCTGCAAGCATAATTGTTGTAGGAATATTTTCAATAAGAATTTGATTTCTTGTTTTTGCAAATGTAATATCTTCATCGAATGAATTTATACTTCCGTCTTTTTCAATTGTGAATCTAACTTTAATAGTGTTGTCATCATTTGTGTTTGCACTTAAAATCTGAATTGATTTTAGGTTAATAGTTAGATATAGACTGTTATCACTACTTATTACGAAATCATTAGCAACATATAAGTTGTTAGGTGCTTCGTTTTTAGCAGATGAAAGCATCAAGTCAACTCTGTTGTCTTGTCCCTCGGCTATAAAGTCTAATAATAGTTGTTCTGCGTATGAGTGATCGAATGTGAAGTCGAAAGTTTTCGAAACAACATATTCTCCAGCTGAAATAATTAACATTATCTTAGCTACTCTTGATGTTGAATTAAATGGTTCTTTCAATATGATTGAATCAATTGTTAAGTATGAATCGTTTAACCCATTGATATGAATCAAATCTTCTAATCCACGACCAAGGAAGTTGATTAAAGGAGATCTATCAGTAAATCCTGGATCAAATGTTAAGTCATTGTACGTAAGATCATTAAGAATTGTTTCAATGTGTGAAACTCTTGATGATGTATAAAGAACAATAGGCTTAGCTGATTGCCCCAAGTGAAGTTGTGCTTCGTATCTTGCTGATGCAATAAAGTCGAATAAATCAACACTTTCATCAGTTTTTATGTCTTCAAAAATTCTAACAAGAGCTGTATGAGCTATGGCTAGGTCTGTTCCAACTGGTACAGCGAATAGAACTCTTTGTTGATTAATTATATTTACGAAATTATTGTTAATTGTAAATTCATTAGCTTCAATCGCACTACTATTATTAACTTGTGTATTTGTATTCATTTTTGAAATTAAATCAGTAAGAGCCTGATCATTAACGAATTGAAGTTCTAGTTTAGATATAGCAGATAGGTAAGTATCTTTATTTATAACTGATGAGAATATTTTAAATACTTCAAATAATTTTGTATGCATTTCATTTGGAAGAACTGTAATATCGGCTGGTGTTAGGTTCTTTAATAAATCAAGTGAATCCACTGATTCGATAAGAGTTCCTAATGCAAGAGCTGAATATCTCTCATTAACTTCTAGCAAACTAACGTCTGCTGCTTTAATTGATTCATCAATGTTAGGAACTAATTTAATATCAGAAATTGAGTATTTAGCATCTTTAAGTGAGAATACTCCTTCTTTAACATCTGTTTCAGTCAATAATTCCTCTTGTGGATCGAAATCTAATAATTTATATAGTGAATAAACTTCTTTAGTTGAATTAACAATTGTTACATCATTTCTACTTCTTGCGAATGTTATGTTATATGCGTATTCAAATTCTACTGAACCTGAAAATAGTTTAATTAGTATAACCGCTGTTGTATCATCTGGTCCTACAGGTGTTTCATATCTTACTGAAACAACTTTAGCACTTTTAATTGAAGGATCAAGACCAGATATTGTTTGGTCAATAGAAACATCAGTAACTTTCAAGAATGCAGGAGGAGAAGATGCATTAAATGCGATGATTGAATTCGCTGGGTGTGTTGTATCAGGGTCTGTAATATCCACTCAAGCAAACACAGAATCATCAATACCGTTAAGTAATTGGAATTCCGCACGTGAATTCTTAAATGTAAGAACCTTGTAGATTGACATAATTGATTCACCAACTTTTATCTTGAATTCTAATGAAAGGTTTTTAACCTGGTCATTATAATCTCCGACAGATGTAGCAACATTAATAACGTCAAGAATTACAGCTCCGGCAGGAAGTGTGAACTTATCTAAGTTAGCAAGTAAATCATCATGATCTATTGGTGGTTGAATATCTAATCATTGTTGGTCAACAATAATATCTGACTGATTTAGGCTTGAAAGGATCAATTGATATTGTGAAACAAAGTAACTAGCTAGGTATTCTCTTTGTACAGAGTAAGCACCTTTTGTTAAAGTTAGGTTAGCTTGTTTTACAAGAGATTCATAATTGTAATCGAAATCAGATTTAAATTCGTTTAATAATTTACCAAAGTTTTCAAGTGCTTCATCTTCACTATTTCCGCTAACTACGGGCATACCAAATGATTGACCTGCAAAACTAAAGTTGTCTTGTTTTAAGTCAATTTCATATTTATCATTTGAACTAAGTTCATCAAGGATTGCTTGTGTTATAAGAGTTGAGTCATATGCAGGGTTATCTACAGATACAAAGGTAGCAAGATCTGCTGGTGATGATATTGTACCTGATGAGATAGCCATCATAACATCAGATGGTATGTTAGTAATCTCGTTAATAATAAATGCTTGAATATCTAGCTCACTAGTTATTTCAGCTAGTAATGCCGCGGCATCTGAACCCTCAATACTTTGAGCTAACGCTTTGAAGTTAAATACAATTTCATCAACAGATGAAGGCACAGTAGCACCAAATAGAGTTTCATTAATTAAATATTTAAATACAGTATATTTATCACTTTCATCAGAAGAAACATATCCACCATTAACTGTTGAGTGTGCATCTGCTTCTGTTTGTTTAAGGCTTACTGTTGGATTATTAAATATAGAATTCATAACTAAATACATAAAGTATTCTTTAATGTTTGAACCTTTAATTGTCGTATTTTGTGCACTTGCAATTGAAGTGATAAGTTTATCATTTGCATCAAGTTCTATCATTTCTGTTGTTTGACTATCTATTGTAATATTAAGATCTGGTGTTTGTTGGAATAATAGAACTCCTGCTTTAACGTCATCAGAATTTAAATCAATACTTGGATTTTGAATTATTTTAAACATAGCTTCAAGTTCTTCAGGTATTTCATTTAAAAAGTTTTCGTTTATTGTCTCATTAAAGTGAATTGGGAAATTAATATATCTTGTTGCAACACCCTTGTTAATTTCAAGAATTAAGTTCAAGTCATTTGAGTCTTCATTAAAGACTATAGTTCCACCATAGTTATTAGCAAGTGTTAATGCAAAGGCATCATCAGCAACTAATGCTTGGTATTTAAGAACGTCCGCTGCTGTAGGTGCAAGTGAAAGATCAACAGACATTGTACGATCTGTTCTATTCTCTATTCATGTAGGGAGAACAAATGAGTTTAAGACAACGAAGTCCTCAAGTGATTGTAACGAAGCTGCTTTTGCTGCTGCTGTATCAAATTCTGCTTTTGTTTTGTAGAATCCTGTTAATGCAAGAGCTGCTTGATCATCAAGAATTAAGTCTTTTGCAAGAGCTATATCTGAATCAAGAGCTGGTAACGTTATATCATGTGATAAGAAAGTTGGAGCAACTAATCCTTGTAGAACTATTAATTCGTTAAGTTCTTGTAAGTTTGTTGTTGCGTCAACTAATAGGTCTCAATCAGCTTTTTTCAGAAGTCCTGCAATTGCTAACGCTCCGGCATCATCAGAAATTAGTGATTTAACTAAGTCAACATTTGCATCAGTAGGTGCGACAGTCATATCAAGACTCATAATGTCTTTATAACTATTTTCGTCTCAAACTATTGTTGAAGTATTTATACTTAATACCAATTCATTATGTAAAATTTCTTTTAAATCTTCTAATGAAGTTAAATTGGCAATAGTAGAATCTCAACTTGCTTTATCGGCATTTGTGATTGATGATGCTATTACGTACACTGAATTAAATTGATTGTTATTGAACTTTTGGTCAATTGTGAAGCCAGTTGGGTCATAGTCCTTGTGAGAAATAGCAAGGTCGTCATAAGAAATTTTGTCAATATTAGCTTCTACATCAAGAAGAACTTGTTCGTTTGAACTTAGTGCGTGTGTGACTGTTATTTCTTCTTTAATTTCTTCATATCCAGTTGAATATGTAACTTCAAGAATAACATCACCTTTAAGGTCTTTAGTAAATTGAGTTACATATGAGACGTTTATAATTGTTGCAATTCCATCCAACTTTGAACCAGGTGTTACTGAGAATTTTGTAATATCTATATTCTCTTCTGGAGCATTCGCTTCTAAGTCGGGATCTACTGTTACAGAGTCTCTTCACAACCCTGAAATTTCATCGGCTTTTGAAGTTTCTTCAATAAGGAACTGGTTTTCAGTTCTAAGGATAGTTGTTGAAACCATTATCTTTTTATCAGTTGAATCAATTCCGATAGTTAATTCATGTAATTGAGTTCCAGTATCTCTTGCAATGTCGTATGAATCTTTAATTTCTGTAAATAAACTTACTGCATCTACTTTAGGCATAAACAGATCAGGTATATGCATTGATCCTAATTTGAATGAGTCAGAATTAAATGGAGTTACAACAGTTTGTTTTACAAATGTTGCATCAATATTAGTTGTTATAGCTTCAGTAATGTCTGCAACGAATTTAGTTCATCCAGCACCTTCAATATCAGTAACGGCAGCAAGGTTTTGAAGAATATCTCCAATTGATCCAAGTCCGTTAACATGTTTTTGGAAGGCTGAAATAACGTTGAACTTTTGATTTTGTCAAGATTTGTATTCAGGATCAGTTGTGACCACAGTGATATCATCATTATTATTTAAAGCAACTAATAATTGAGAAGTAACATAACCAATAACGTCCGTCATGTTTGTTTGGTCAGGCGTATATTCATTTTCAACTAAGATTTTGTCTAAGTCATAAATAATTACATCATTCTTGATAACTATATTATCTGCAGCAAATGCCGGGAATGTAGTTTCCATTTCTGAAAGCTGTATTTCAGCTAATGCGGGGTCTACAGATATACCTATAGGAGTTACCGCTTGGAAACTATTGTATTTAGTTAATGTTTTTTCAGCGACAGACTGGTTAGTTACGAATGTGAATGGCACAATCACTTCATCAGTTCCATAAGAAATTGTAACCTCTATGTCTACTGATTTTGCATCATCTGCAGGAATCGTGTTATTCGCAAATGCAATTTCTTTAATATTAATTTCTGGGAATGCTAACATATCAGCCGCATTTATTTTGATGTGTTGTTTATAAGCACTTATGTCTAATCTTGTTAAGTCAGTTAAATATGCACCAGTTTCAAAACTTGACACTTGGTTAAGTTGTTCAATAGCGAATGACTCAACAAAGTTAGTCTCAATAGTTTTAAGAATTGTTCTATCGTTGTATCCGAATAAAAGGTCTACATCAAGTTGTGTACTGTTTGCATTTCATGATTGGAATGTTGTTGATAACAATTCAAATTCTGATTGATCTCATTCAAACATTGCATTTGTTAATCCATCTTCATCAGGAGTTGACATAGCTAAAGCTGCATCAGAATTTTTAATTCCAGATACTTTTTCAATCTTTGTAATTGAATCAGATTTAAAGTTAGAACTAACAAATACGATTACATCCCTTGGCACTGTTGAAGTTCCAAGTGTAACTGACAAGTTATACTGTTCTTTTTGTAATGAATTCATGAATAATGTATTTAAATCAGTTTTGAATAAATCTACTATAGAATCATAAACAGTTTGTGTTGCAAGCATTCCGTATGAAATTCCAAACATATTTAGAATTTCTGTATTTGATATTTTAACAAGTAGTACAGGATCATTATTTGTTTTAATTTCCGCTACCATAGTATCTATATCTGCTTGTGGTATATCTAAAACATTAGTTATTTTAGTAATTGCTTCCATCATGCTTATTTCTGATCTTGAATTTGCAAGGGCTGAAATAATAGTTTGTAAAGCAATAACATTAGAATCTGTAGAACTGAATGGGTTCGCTCTATTTTCGAAATCTAAGTAATCAGAAGTCAAAGTTGGTTTTCTGTGTGTCGATAAGTATTCCAAGAATATTCCTGTTGCAAAATTAGAGAATCTAGTTTTATCATTAAGTCCCTGTATATGTGAAGTAGCTGTTAAAATATCATCAAAATTATTTGAATTAATTGCTGAATGAATAGTATATTTATCTAATTCAGGAGTATTATCTTGAATTTCTGTAATTGCGTTAACTTGTGTTACGTTATGAGAATCAAGTGCATCACCTGCAGAAAGCTGTTGAGAAAGATTTTGCAATTCAATTTGGTTTCTTGAACTTGCGAAAGTTATGTCCTTTTCAAAACTGTAATCTTTATCATCAATTTTTATTGAAATCTCAACTCTAATAGTAGTGTCATCATTCGTATTTTGAAGGCTTCTTACATTAACGATTATTGCGTCATGATTATCTAAATTCGGGATGAATCTCATAGAATCAAGTTTAACTGGGTCTACAGCCATATCTTTATTGTCATTAAATTCAACTAGAGATGCTCAGTCAACTGTATCAAATGTATTTTGCACTTCTGACTTATCAAATGTTAGTGTTGTGACTATTTCATATTCAGATCCGTTGAAAAGAAGCGTTATTATAGCATCATTTGTTGCAGATGTTCTGTTCTGATATGTTCATTCCATGTTAACAACTTCCATATTTGGATCAGAAAGAGATACTTGATATTTGTGTGTTGTTGGATCGATCAAAGTATCAAGGTTTTTAGGAACAACTCCAATTACAGCTGGGTCAATAGTAATAAAGTCTGGTTTTGCTGCATCTGCCGTTGCTACTATATAGTCTGATGATACTGATGATGTGAAGTACAAGACACTGTTAAATATTTCTGGAGCATTTTTTCAACCTAACTCAAGATCTATTTGAGTCGCAACTTGATCAGCAAAGAATTCATAATTCTCTGATGATTCTAAATAATCAAGTAAATTACGGAATTCCAGTTCTTGTGCTTCATTAACAAATTTCACATGAATATCTCTGTTTATTAATTTGATTCTACGAGAGTTTGCAACTTTAATAGATGTTACTTGTACTACATCAGTAAGTGCATGTGCCTTAATATCATCGATTGCTGAAGTAAGATCTGCAATAAATAAATCTTTATCAGATGAATCTTTAATTGTTGCAGCAATATTTGTGATTAAATGTTCAATATCAGCTGTAGAACCGAGTCTATGAGATCCCATTAAGTTAACAACTTTATAAATTACGCCACCAAAAGGAGTGTGGAAT
>JAOZTM010000004.1 GCA_029942215.1 Metamycoplasmataceae bacterium
ATGATTCAGCAGGACTTAAATTAGCTGAACTTACTTGAAAAGCTAAGAAGCTTTATAAGAACAAAGGTCTTGACATGATTGTTATCGATTACTTACAACTACTTACAGTAGGGAACGCAAGTTCAAGAGATAGACAAGGTGAAGTTGCTGTAATTTCTAGAACACTTAAAAAGCTAGCAAGAGAATTGAACATTCCAATTATCGCTCTTTCACAATTATCACGTGCTGTTGAATCTAGAGAATCAAAAATACCTATGATGGCTGACATAAGAGAATCAGGATCTATCGAGCAAGATGCAGATATTATCATGTTCCTATATAGAGCTGCTTACTATGAAGAAGATAAAGGTGCAGGACAAGCTCAACAAGAAACAAAAATCATTATTGCGAAGCACCGTAATGGTTCTGTTGGAAATATAGATTTAAAATTCAATCCTAAGATTGGTTTGTTTACAGATACAAAGGTAGCAAACTAATATGGCAACCTGACTCGTCATAACATTAATATTAATACTATTCATGCTTGTTGTTCTATCTGCATTCTTCTCTGCAGCTGAAACAGCTTATTCTTCAGTTTCACAATCAAAGATTTTAAGAAACTCAAAAAAAGGAAAAAAATCAGCTAAGTTAATTGAAAAACATTATTCATCATTTGGATCTGTACTATCAACAATCTTAATTGCAAACAATCTTGTAAATATATTATCAACAACATTAATCACATTCTTATTGGCATCATTTGTTTCTTCAGGAAACGCAACAATAATTTCTACTGCTGTAATGACTCCAATAATTGTTGTGTTCGGTGAAATCATTCCTAAGTTGTATGCGAAAAAATATGCATACGGATATCTAGTTAAGATTGTTTATATTATGGAAGTGCTTAATTGAATATTCTTGCCATTTACATTCTTACTTAAGAAATTTACCCTAAAGGGTAAGGTTACAAATACTGAAAGTGATTTAAAAACTTATATCTCAATCGCTTCTGAAGAAGGAGTGCTTGAAAAGAGGGAAGCAACACTTGCTAAAAACTCTCTTGATCTTGATTCAACAATGCTTAAAGAAATTTTGACTCCTATTAAAGATGTTGTATCTATAGATCACAAAGCTACATCTGCAAATGCGTTAAAAATATTTAAAAAATCTGGACACTCACGTCTACCTGTTTCTCAGAACGGGAAATACATCGGGCTTGTATTATTAAAAGATTTAGTTTTCTCAAAAAACAAAACAATATCTAAACACATTATCAAAGCCACTACACTTAAGTCATCTTTGATGGCAACTAAAGCACTTGAAATGATTAGACTTAATTCTTCGCACATGGTATTCATCGCAGGGACTAATGGCAAGATTGTTGGGATCCTTACTCTTGAAGATATTATCGAAGAACTTATCGGAGAAATTTATGATGAACATGATTCAGCAACGCTAATAAATCAAATAACTTTACATAAATTTCATGCCTTACCAAATTCAATGATATTAGAACTTGGAAAAGAGATGTCAATTACGTTCGAGGGAGCGCTAGAAAATCAAACTGTTAAGCAGTGATTAAACGAGCGTATCACTAGAAGTATGAAGAAAAACCTTGTTTATATTTATAAGAATAAAACTAAATTTAAGGTCATCGAAAACTCTAAAAAAACGGGTACAAAAATAGAAGTAATTCAAAGGTAACAGAATGCCTTTTTTTTGTTATTATTCTATTATGAAAAATAAATTTAGAAACGAGATAACAGGAAACTTGACTACACTTTCAATCTATTTAATGATTAGTCTTGCTGCTCTTTTATATTCATTTGGGATTAATGCATTCTTCCAAACTGCTAATATATTCTCTACGGGAATCGGATCAGTTGCAGGACTTATTACCTATTCAACTAAAGAATTACTTCCTTACTTCTCTCTTTTATATTTAGCGCTAAACATTCCACTAATCTTGATATTCTGAAAGAAAATAAAAAAAGCATTTATATTGAGAACAAGTTTCTTTCTAATCATGCAAGCATTATTCGGTTTAATATTTATTGTGCCAGAGGTTAGGGATGGATTAGCAAACATTTTAGGATCACAAATTGATATTCAGAAAGATGTATGACCTATATTGGTTTTACCTTTAGCTGGAGCGATCTTCGTTGGTGTTTCAATGGCACTATCTTATAAAGCTGGAGCTTCTACTGGTGGAACTGATATTGTTGTTTATTACTATTCAACAAAGAAAAAGATTTCAATTGGAAAACTTGCTTTCATTGCTTCACTAATATTGATAACGTTCTCATTCTCAACTACATTAGCACTTGGAAAAACGAACTTAGACAATTGATATATAACATTGCTTTCAACAATAGCCGCCGCATTAATAGCTAGCATCATGGTTGATAGACTATATCCAAAGTATTCTAAAAGAAAACTTGAGATTCATACATCAAAACAAAAAGAGGTTGAGAAGTTCTTGAAATCTTCAAACCACGCTTACTTTACAAATGAAGTTGTTTCAGGATATACAAATAAAAGAAAGAACGTTATTTATACAACTGTATTACTATTAGAAGTTAAGAAGTATAGAAAAGAATTATTTGCAATTGATAAACAAATATGAATATCTGATTCAAGAGTTGATAGAGTATTCGGAAACTTCAATTCAAGTTCAGTAGAATAAAAAATTGACTATAGGCCAATTTTTTTATAAACTTCTTTGATTGTTTCATCTGCTATTATAATTGCTGCTTCTTTACCTTGATTTGTAACTTCATTAACTTTGTTAATAGAAGAATCATATTTAACTTTAAAGTCTTCTAAGAATTTAACTACTGTATCTGCAACTGCTGTTTTAAATTCTCCATAACCTGTATCTTTAAATTTAGCTTCAGCTTCTTCAAGTTTAATATTTTCTAATGAAGAGTAAATAATTAATAGATTCTTGATTCCAGCTTTCTCATCTGATAAGTAAATCTTTCCTTCTGAATCTGTAACTGCTTTCATAATTTTCTTTCTAGCAACTTCTGAATCATCCATCAATGATATGTATGACATTTCAGATGTAGATGATTTAGACATTTTCTTTTCGGGATCTGTAAGAGACATTATTCTTGCTCCTACTTCCATTGTAATAACTTCAGGAACCTTAAATGTTTCACCATATGAATTATTGAAACGTTCTGCAATGTTTCTAGTTAACTCTAAGTGTTGTTTCTGATCACTCCCTACGGGAACTGAGTCAGCTTTATATAAAAGTATGTCTGCTGCCATTAGTGCTGGGTAAGTAAGTAATCCTGTTTTTATCTTTGTTGTTCCATTGCTTTCTTTAACTTGACTATCTTTGTATTGGGTCATTCTTGATAACTCTCCAACTGTAGTTTGGTTTTCCAAGATTCAATTCAGTTGAGTATGAGCAGCAATTTCTGATTGGTAGAAGATCTTTGTTTTAGCAGGATCTAATCCAACAGCTAAATAAGAAGCAACTATGTTCTTTCTATTCTCTAATAGGTCTTCAGGTTTAATATCAATTGTTAATGCGTGAAGGTCAGCAACAAAAACTAACATCTCATTATCATTTTGCAATTCGACAAAATTCTTCATTGCTCCAATGTAATTTCCTAATGTTAATGTTCCAGTTGGCTTGATTCCGCTTATCATTCTTTTTTTCATAATAAATTAATTATATATAATTCACTTATGATATTCAAAGACAAATTCAAATTAATATTTCTATCAATTATTACACTTGGGATATATCCATTAGTAGTATTTAAGAAATCTAAACCTAAACAAGTTTCAAAAGAACTTAGCTCTTCAGAGAAGATTAATGTTGATTTCAACAAACTAGTTGAAGCATTAGGCGGTAAAACTAACATCACTGGCGCAACTGCTACTCACAAGAAGGTTAAGATTGAAATTAAATCTAAAGATTCAGTTGATCTTCCTTCATTAGAAAAACTAAAAGGAATCTCAGGTGTATTCGCATCTTCGACTTCAATTTCTATCATTGTTGGAAATTCCGCTAAAAAAATTGCTTCTATGATGTAGCAATTTTATTTTCTATTTTTTCAATTATTGATACAACAATAACTGGTCTTCTTCTTTTCTCTTTATAGAAGAATGGTTCCACTCTCTTTTTAACAGCCAGTTTCAAGTCAGCTTTAGTTCAACCTGTTTTGTTCTTTACTGTGTAAAGAGCAGCACCGTGAGCAAGCTTTTGAACTTGATCCATTAAGTCTCTTGAGTCGTTAATGAATAAAGCTCCTCTTGAAATCATTCTACTTCTTCCAATGATGTTATTTGTTTTAGAATCAATTGTGAAGATGAAGTTTATAAATCCACTTTCACCTAACTTAACTCTTTCAGCAATTGCTTTAGCAGTATCCGCTGTAGCATTCTTACCATCTATATAGATTGGTCCGGGATCGATGTATTCATCTGATCTAGTAACTTTTCCTTTTTCAAGATAAAGAACTTCTCCATTTTCTATTAAGAATACATTTTCTTTTGGCATTCCAGATTCAACTGCAGTCATTCCATGAACAGCTGATTGTCTGTATGCACCATGGTAAGGAACAAAGTTCCTTGCTTTAGCAATATTAAAGATTTGCATATGTTCACCATGATAAGCGTGACCTGAAGTATGGATCATTCCATCAACTTTGTTTTCTTTGATGTCTGCTCCAACTTTGTATAAGTTGTTAATAAGATTTTCAATTTTCATTCTGTTACCAGGGATTGGTGAAGAAGAGAAGATTACGATATCTTTATCTTTTAAAGTAACTTGAGCATGCTTACCTGTTGCCATTCTTGAAACAGCAGCCATTTCTTCTCCTTGAGAACCTGTAGCAATAATTAATAATTCCTCGTCCTTATATTTATCGATATCTCTTTTATCAATAACAACTCCTGAAGGAATTTCAAGTGTTCCCATTTCAGTTGTTATATTAATAGCATTAACCATTGATCTTCCAAAAGGAATAACTTTTCTTTTATATTTAATAGCTAAATCAATTGCTACCTTAACTCTGTTAACGTTCGATGCGAATGTTGTAAAGATAACTTTTCCTTTTGCTTCTTTAATTAATTTTTCTATATCTTTAAGAATCTTTTGTTCAGTTGGTGATTTGTCTGGTGACATTGAGTTAGTTGAGTCAGAAATTAAAATATCAATTCCCTCTTCAGCCATTTGTTCAAGTTTCTTAAAGTCAGTTAGATTTCCCATTGGTGTTTCATCAAATCTAAAGTCTCCTGTATCAAAGATATTTCCATTAGGTGTTTTAACTCTAATTCCGAATGAATCTGGAATTGAGTGTTGTGATGTTCAAAAGTCTAATGAGATTTTATCAAACTTGAAATCACTTTCTTTTGTAATCTCTACGAACTCAACAGGAACGTTAACTCTTTTATCTTTAAGTTTGTACTTTAAATAAGCAATAGCTAAAGCTGGTGCGTAAATCTTTTTAATTTTTACTTGTTGAATTAAGTAAGGGATTCCACCGATGTGATCCTCGTGACCGTGAGTTATGAATAAACCTTTGATCTTATCTTCGTTTTCTTTTAAGTATGAATAATCAGGAATGATTCCTTCTACTCCTGTTTCCATACTGTTTGTAAATTTAATACCTGCATCGATAATAACGATTTCATTTTCGTGTTCAACAACTAATGTTGTCTTTCCGATTTCCATCATTCCACCAAGTGCAAAAAACTTTGTCTTTGACATGTCTGCTCCTTTTGTTATTTATTAATTTCTTTATAAAAATAAGTATTCTTAACTATTCAAGTATAACAAATAATGTTAAATCAGTATTTCATTCTCTTTTTTAGCTCAAACATCTTTGTGATTAATTCTGTCCACAAAAACTTTTCCTTCTAAATGATCGAACTCATGCTGAATAACAATTGCGTGATAACCAGTTTTAGTTATTCTTACAACTTTCTTTTCGAAATATGAATATCCTTCAATGATAATTTTGAACTTTCTATGAACAAGCCCTTGAGTTTTGTCAGCATCAAGTTCAACTGATAAACAACCTTCTCCGCCTTCTAGTGCAGCGTAAGTTGGACTTTCTCCTATTATTATAGGATTGATCAAAAAGGTCTTAAAAGTCTCTTCATCGTCAGTTGCAGGAACATTAATATAAAGCATTCTTAATGAAACACCAAGTTGAGGTGCAGCAACACCAATTCCTCCACGAAGTTTTGTTCCTTCGATTTGTGAGTCGTCTATGTGCTTAATCATTTTTTGAACTAAAGCTTCATTTTCATTTGAAAGAGGCAGATCAACTGCTTTTGCCTTCTCTCTAAGTATTTTGCTTCCTAACATTTCAATATTCATGATTACATTTTAACATGGTATTATTTATATATGTTAAGAGTTATAGCCGGAAAAAACAGAGGAAGACATTTAGAACAACCGTCTTTTTCAATATCAAGACCTACTTCAGATAGAGCTAAAGAAGCTATTTTTTCAATGATTCAATTTGAAATTGAGGGTTCTATAGTATTAGATCTTTTCTCAGGTTCTGGAGCTTTAGGGATCGAAGCCGCATCAAGAGGTGCAACTAAAATCATTTCTGTTGAAAACAACTCTGATGCCGTTAAAGTTATTAATCAAAATATCAAGAATCTAGAAATCGGGAACATTCAAGTTAATAAGAATGATGTTTTAAATGCAATTAAGAATTTAAAAGGAACAAAGTTTGATTTCATCTTTATGGATCCCCCTTATAGAGACATAGACTTATACAATGAAACATTGT
Organism: Metamycoplasmataceae bacterium; assembly: GCA_029942215.1. Classification (GTDB taxonomy): domain Bacteria; phylum Bacillota_I; class Bacilli_A; order Mycoplasmatales; family Metamycoplasmataceae; genus Mycoplasma_O. Next base: position 6,750 of record JAOZTM010000004.1, read on the forward strand.
TACTTCTTGCTGAAACAGGACTTTTAAAAACAAAAGGATTAATCATTCTTGAGACTTCGAATCCAAGAGAAATCAAGATCCCTGAAAGCTTTGCAATGCAAAAACAAAAGAAATATGGAAAATCTACAATATTGGTTTTAGCAAATAATATATAATTTGAATATGAACAACAACAAAATCATTGTTTTATCTGGTCCTTCGGGAGTTGGTAAAGCCACTTTAGGTAAGTTTCTTTTTGCTGATAAAGAGTTAAACCTCGGTCTTTCTGTATCGGCTACGACAAGAAAAATGAGAACTGGTGAAGTTGATGGAAGAGAATATCACTTTATTTCTAAAGAAGATTTTGATGCAAAAATTGAAAACAATGATTTCGTTGAATGAAATGAACATTTTTCAAATAAATACGGAACTTTGAAATCAGAGATTACAAGATTACATGGTATTAACAAGTTACCATTTTTAGAAGTTGAAACATTTGGAGCAAAAAATATAATTAATAAATTAGGTGATGAAAATGTAATTTCTATTTTTGTTTCGCCTCCTTCAATAGAAGAACTTAAACACAGAATAAGAACTAGAGGAACGGAAACAGAATCTCAAATTCAAGAAAGAATGGTTAAGGTTGAAGAAGAACTTTCAAAGGTTGGAGATTTTGACTTTGAAGTTAAAAACGATATTGCAGAAGACGCAGCAAACAAAATTATTAAGTATATAAAGGAGAGTCTTTAATGGAATATTACGTAGGAACAAACGTTGGAGTTGTTAGATCAGAAAATCAAGATAGAGCAGCATTCGTTAAAGGAAACAATGCTTCTTTAGCAATCTTATGTGACGGAATGGGTGGGCACGAAGGTGGAAGTCACGCTTCAAGAATCGCAATCGAAACATTTGAAACAGCTTTCCTTAAGAAACTACCAAAGAAAGAAGAAGACTTCGGTTCATGATTTACAGATACATTAAAAAAATCAAAAAAGAATATGGAAAAATACGCAGGTAAAGAAACTTCGCTTTTAGATATGGGAACAACTGTTACTGCAGCAATAATTGCAGAAAATAAAATCTTCGTTTTCAATGTTGGTGATTCACGTACATATATTTACAACGGACTATTCCACCAGATTACAGTTGATCACAACTTGAGAAATCACTATATTAATAAATTTGGATATTCAGAAGAGGAAGCTGCAACAGTTGTTGGAGCAGCAGCTTTAACTTCGGCATTAGGTCCTAAGAAGAAAATCTTTGCAGAACAATTTTTAGTTGAAAGAGATTCGACTACAGAGTTTCTTGTTTTAACATCAGATGGTATTCATGATTACATTGCTAAACCAAACTTTGAAAGTATCTTAAAGAACGACTCTTCTTTAGAAGAAAAGTCTTCTATGTTGATAAGTGCCGGGATCAAAGGTAAGTCATCAGATAATTTAACAACAGTAATTGTGAGGTTAAAATAATGTTAGAAATTCTTAAAAAGAAATACGACATTATAAGAAAAATCGGTTCAGGTGGAATGGCTGAGATTTTACTTGCGAGACATAAAGAGTCTGGAAAAGAAGTTGCTATTAAACTTTTACACCCAGATAAGAAAAATTCAATAGTTGCTAAAAAAAGATTTAAGTCTGAAATTGAATTGACTAAGAAAATAAAATCAGAATATGTAATTAAAATTTATGAAGCTGTATGAACACCTGAAGTTCAATATATTGTTATGGAATATGTTGATGGGCACATCCTTAAAAACTATATTGCTAAAAGATCAAGACTTACTGTTGATGAATCAATCGAATTCATGAAGCAACTTGCTTTAGGTTTTGGTGAAATTCACAACAATGGAATTATTCACAGAGATATTAAAGCTACTAACGTTATGGTTTCAGATTACGGAAGCATAAAAATAATTGACTTCGGTATTGCTCTTAATGATGAATCTGCAAGATTAACAAAAACTGATAACATCATCGGTTCTGTTCATTACATAGCTCCAGAAATAATAGAACAAAAACCTATAACTCTTCAATCAGATATATATGCACTTGGTGTATTAATGTTTGAAATGCTAACAGGTGAAGTTCCTTTTAGAGAGAATGATGCTTTAGCAACTGCTCTAAAGCATAAGAAAAGTACAATCCCTCATGTTAACAAGTCTTTCCAAAATATTCCGCAATCAGTTGCTAACGTTGTTATTAAAGCAACTGCGAAAGATTTATCAAAGAGATACAAATCAATGTACGAATTTTATAAGGATCTAACTACAGTGCTTTCTAAAGAAAGAATGTACGAACCAGTTCTTGACTTAGATGCAAAACCTAAGAAGTCATTCATGAGTATCATCAATTCAAAAACAATGTTAATTGCAATTTCTGCCGTTGCATTAATTTTGATCACAATAATTGTTTTACTAGTGGTGGTTCTTTAATGGTCGGACAAGTAACACAAGTGCTTGCTGGTTTTTATGATATTGAAGTTGAAGGAATAAGTTACAGAGTAAGAGGGTCAGGAAATTTAAGAGAAGCAGGCGTTGCTCCAGTCGTTGGAGATTTTGTTGAGTTCACAGAGAATGAGTTTTTAACTAAAGTCTTAGAAAGAAAAAATTCTTTCGAAAGACCGAAGGTTGCTAATGTGGATCAAGTATTAATTGTGACTTCATTAGCGGAACCAAGATTTTCATCTTATCTATTGGATAAGTTTTTAGCTATTGTTGAAAGCAAGAATATTGATTCAGTAATTGTTTTCACAAAATCTGACATCGCAGAAGAAAGCCATTTAGAAGAATATACTTCACAAGGTTTCACTGCATTTGAAATTTCTAATAATGACGAAGACTCACTTAAAGAATTATCAAAAGTATTCAAAAACAAATTAAGTGTCCTTACAGGACAAACTGGAGTTGGGAAGTCATCGACAATAAATTCTTTAGTTAAGACAAATCTAGAAACTCAAGAAATTTCGAAAGCATTAGGAAGAGGAAAACATACAACAAGAGTTGTTAAGATCATCGACTGACTTAATGGAAGAATGATTGACACACCAGGATTTTCTTCACTGGATTTCAATATGACAAAACTTGAAGCTGCAAGATCATTTAAAGACTTTAAAGAAATGAGTCCTAAATGTAAATTCGCAAGATCTTGTTTACACCACCATGAAGAAGATTGTGAAATTAAGAGAAATATTGGGAAACAAGTTTCTCAATCAAGATATACAAATTACTTAAGACTGCTTGAGGAGGCGAAATAATGAAACATATAGCTGCATCAATTCTTGGTAAAGATAACAAAAATGAATTAGTTAACGACCTTATTAAAAAAGGTGTTGAAATGATTCACTATGATTTAATGGATTCTAAGTTTGTTGAAGCATCTTCGCTTCCTATAACTGAAATTATTGACATAGTCAACTCTACAGATAAGCACATAGTAGACGTACATCTAATGTCAGAAACACCTGATGAGGATATTGCAAAGATTGTTGATATTGCCGATTACATAACATTCCACATAGAAGCAACTGGAATTAAAAAAGCTGAGGAAATATTAAACAAGTACAAAGGTTTTGAAATTGGGATTGCAATTAATCCTGAAACAAGCGTTAAAGAAATACAAAGTTTAATACCATTTGTATCTCACGTACTTGTTATGTCAGTAGTGCCTGGTAAAGGTGGACAAACGTTTATTGAGGATTCTTTATCAAAGATAAAGGAATTATGAAATTCTGGAGTCCCTGTTCAAGTCGATGGTGGAATCAACTATGAATGATCAAACAAATGTTTTGATGCTGGTGCAGCTTCAGTTGTATCTGGATCATTCCTTATAAGTAAGATAGATGAAGATAACTTCTTCGAAAATATGAAAAAAAAGAACTAAGCAATTAGTCCTTTTTTCTTAAGTGTTTTAGCTGTTTTAGCTGAAACTTTTACTTTCTTCTTCTTACCATTTTCATTAATTGTTACTTTTTGTAAATTTAAGTTAAATTTTCTTTTAGTACTATTAAGGGCATGTGATCTATAGTTTCCAGATTGTGCGCCTTTTCCAGTGATATCATCTTTTCTTGACATAATGCCTCCTATTTGCTTTAAATATTATAACAACTTTATAAATATTTTTATCAAATTAAAAACAAGAAAAACACTCCAAAAACTCTCTAAATTGATATAATTTATTAAACACAAAAAGAGGTCAAAATGACAGATAAATTAAGAAAAACATTATTACAAAAAATATCAAACATTCCAGGATTAGTTGGGTTTTCACCAATAGACTTCTCATTGAAAAAAAGAATGCTTCCTGAAAAGGACTTAGCAAAAGGAATTTCTTTCGAAGATACTCCTAAAGGACTATTAATTAGAATAGCAATCTTTATAGATGTAGACATAAGAGCCAAGCTTGTTATTAAAGAGATTAACTCTTCAGTTAAAACAATCTTTAAAAACAACACAACTAAATTTAACAAAATATCAATTTACGTTATGGGAGTTAAATAATGAAAACTATTAATGGAGATCAATTAATCGCAGCACTTGGTTCAGGTGTTAATGCAATGTCAAATAACATTGAGAGAATAGATGCTCTTAATGTCTTTCCTGTTCCAGATGGAGACACAGGATCAAACATGGGTGCAACAGCTATTGCTGCGTTCAAAGAGGTATCATCATTAAAAGGTGTAGGTATCGGAGATGTTTCTGCAAAGTTCGCTAGAGGAATGTTATTAGGAGCTAGAGGGAACTCAGGAGTTATTCTATCTCAGATTTTTAAGGGCCTTTCAGTCGCTTTAGCGTCTAAAGAGACCGCAACATCGTTTGATATAGTTGAAGCCTTTAAACAAGCTAGTGTGTATGGATACAAGTCTGTTATGAACCCAATCGAGGGAACAATCCTTACTGTTGTTAGAATGATTGCTGAAAACTTAGAGAAAACAATAACTCCTTCAATGACAATAATTGAAGCCTTTGAATTCGCAGTTAAGTTCGCAAGAGAAGCATGTGATATCACTCCTTCTCTTCTTCCTGTTCTTAAAGAAGTGGGTGTAACTGATTCAGGTGGTGAAGGATTATTCTTAATCATTGAAGGAATGTTACTTTCACTTAAAGGTAAACCAGTTAAGGTTCAGAAAGAAGTTCTAGTTGATACAACTTCATTCTTTGATGGAGACGAAGTATTTGATGGAGAATTCGGTTACTGTACAGAATTCATCGTTGAACTTAAAGCGCCTAAGCACTTCAAGAAAGATAAGTTTGAACAAGCATTAGTGAAAATGGGAGATTCAATCGTTGTAGTTAACGACGAAGAGATCCTTAAGGTTCACCTACATACTATTGCCCCAGGTAAAGTGTTTACTTTCGCACAGAAATTTGGAGAGTTCTTAAAACTTAAGTCTGAGAACATGACACTTCAAGCAAATGAATCACAAGGGAAGAAAACATCAGCTAATACTTCTTCAACTGAAAAACTAAGTATCGGAGTTATCTCATGTAATATCGGTAACGGTATTATCGGAGATATGAGAGAACTTGGAGCTGACTTCATTATTGAAGGTGGTCAAACAATGAACCCTTCTGCTTCAGACTTTATAGAAGCTATTAAGAAACTTAATACTGATAAGATCATTATCTTACCAAACAACTCTAACATCATCCTTGCTGCACAACAAGTTGCACAAACAGTTACTGATAAAGAGATTGTTATTATTCCAACTAAGACTCAATTACAAGGTCTTACTGTAATCATGAACTTCAACAAAGAAGCTTCGCTTGATGAAAACAAAGAAGAAATGATGGAAGCAATTTCAACTGTTAAGACAGGTCAAATTACTAAAGCTTCAAGAACTACAAAGATCGAAGGAGTTTCAGTTAAAGAAGGAGAATTCCTTGCTATTGCTGAGAAGAAAATTCTTAAGTCAACAGCTTCATCAGTTCAAGCCGCAATCTTAGTTTCTAAAAAACTTATTGATAAAGAAACAGAAGTTGTAACAATTTACTATGGAGATGAATCAACAACAACTGATGCTGAAGAACTTGCTTCATATATTGAAACACATTACGATGTTGAAGTAGATCTTAAAGATGGTGCACAGCCAGTGTACAACTTCCTGATTGGATACGAGTAATATGAAAAGAATTGCCTTCGACGTAGTTGGTAATGATAATGGAATGGCAGCTGGTATACAGGCTGCTTTAGATTTTACTGACAAGTTTTTAGACTATTCATTCTTTCTTGTTGGACCCAAAAAAGAAATTAATAAATATACAAAAGAAACTGAAAGAATTAAAATCGTAGATGCTCCAGATAAGATTGATTTAAAAGCAGGGCCAAGAGCTGCTAGAGGAACTAAGAACTCAATGTCAATTGCAACTGCATTAGTTAATGATGGAAAAGCAGATGCTGTTATATCAGCTGGAGATTCAGGAATGTATCTTTCAATTGCTATGCTAACTCTTAAAAGAATTCCAGGAGTTAGAAGACCCGCTTTCATGCCCGTCTTTCCAACTATTATTGAGAACAAGAAGATGGTAATCATGGATGTTGGTGCAAACCTTGATACAACTGCTGAGATGTTAACTCAATGAGCTCAAATGGGAAGTATCTTTTATAGAATCAATTTTAATTCTAAAAATCCTAATGTTCATTTGATCAACATTGGAACTGAAGATAAAAAAGGTCTTGAGGAAACTAAAGAAGCAAACCTAATTCTTAAGAAAGATAAAAAGATTAATTACAAAGGATTCATCGAACCAAGAGATTTATTAAATGGAGATGTTGATGTTGCCATCGTAGATGGTTATGCTGGAAACATGATTCTAAAGACTATGGAAGGAACAATGGTTTCTATCTTTGCTCTTCTTAAAACTAAGCTAAAATCAAAAACTAAATATAAGATTGGAGCATTACTTTCTAAAGGTGCTTACAAGTCATTGAAGGATCACCTTAACTATAAGACTACTGCACTTGCATACATAATCGGGCTTAATGGTCTTGCAGTTAAGGTTCACGGAAGTGCTGATAGAGAAAGTTATTACTGAGCATTTGTAAAAATGTCAGATGTTATCGATAGAAATCTTATTGATGTATTAAAGAAAGAAATCTCTTAATGTCATTAATTAAATTATTCGAAACAATAAACCTTAAACCAAATAATATTGATCTTTATTATCAAGCATTAACTCACACTTCATTTATTAATGAAAAGAGAACTGGTAAAAGTTATCAAACACTTGAATTCGTTGGTGATGCTTTAATAGATTTAGAAACTGCTTCTTATCTTTACAAGAACTTTCCAGATTTAACTGAAGGTGAAATGACAGTTATAAGAGCTAACGTAGTTAATGGGAACGCACTTGCAAAACATTCAAGAGACTTAAAACTTCAAGAACTAGTTAAATTAGGTAAAGGTGCAAACGAAGTTAGAAAGAACACCAAAGTTCAAGCCGACTTATTTGAATCATTATGTGCAGCTATATATATTGACCTTGGAATTGAAAAGGTAAGAGAGTTTTTATCATTCAATGTTTTTAAGGATATTAAATCTACCGAAGGTAAGTCAATGAAAAACCCAAAAACTTTATTACAAGAAATGCTTCAAGCTGATTCAAGAGAAAACGTTACTTATGAATCTGAAACATCAGACAATAATTTTATTGCAACAGTTTTCCATGATGGAATTAAATTAGGAAGCGGACAAGGTAATACAAAAAAAGAAGCTGAAATTAAAGCTGCCATAAGTGCTTTATCAAAATTTGAAAGAGGTGAACATGAAATTAATTAAATTAGAAACTAAAGGTTTCAAATCTTTCGCAGATAAAACAACATTAAAATTCGATGGTGGAATCGTTGGGGTTGTAGGACCAAACGGTTCTGGTAAATCAAATATTAATGATGCTATTAAATGAGTACTTGGAGAGTCATCTGTAAAAACACTACGTGGAGACAACATGGAAGATGTTATCTTTGCAGGTTCTAAGACAGTTAAGGCTTTAGACAAAGCAACTGTTTCTTTAACATTTGATAACTCATCACACTCAGTTTCTATTCCTCATGAAGTATTTACTATTACAAGAGAAATCGAAAGAGGACTTGGAAGTAAGTATTTCATCAACGGTGAAAAAGCAAGACTTAAAGATATTAAAGAAATTGCAATGGAATCAGGAATCGGTAAGTCATCTTTAGCAATTATTTCTCAAGGAACAGTTGCTGAAATTTCACAAGCAACTCCAGAACAAAGAAGAGCAATTTTTGAAGAAGCTGCAGGGATTTCTAAATATAAAAAGAGAAAACTTGAAGCACTTAGAAAATTAGAAAAAACTTCAGAAGCATTAGAAAAAATTAAGTCAGTTGTTAGAGAATTAGAGAGACAATTAATACCTCTTAAGAAACAAGCTGAAAAAGCAAAGATATATTTAGTAAAACGTAGTGACCTAAAAGGCGTAGAGATTGGATTGATAGTTGAAGACTTAGAGTTTTACTCAGAAAAACTTAAAGAATTATCTAAAGATTTAGAAACTTTTACAGCTACTAAAGATGACCTTAATTCAAGAATAGATGTTATCGATAGAAACATCGAAACTAAAACATCTCACAAACTTGAATTAGAAAATGAAATCATTATGCTTTCTTCAAAATTCCAAGACGTTTCTGACAAACTTAGAAACCTAGAATTTGAAGATTCACAAGATTCTCAAAGAAGAAAAATGATCATTGCTGGAAAAGTAACTTCTTCAGATGCAGCTAAAAAAGATGCAATGAAAGAAGAGCTTGAAGGAATGGCTTCAAAGATTTCTCAATATACAATTTGAGAAGAAAAATCTATCCTTGATGTAAATCAAAGAAAAGCGGATATTTCAGAAGTTCAAAGAAACATCTCATCAAACAACGCAGAAATTAATTCTTTTAAATCTAATATCTTAAAAATCAAAACAAGAATCCTTGTTTTAAAACAACACCAAGAAAAGAAAACAAATCTATTCAGTGGAACTAGAGCGATTGTTGAAAATCAAAATATTTTCCCAGGTGTTAAAGGTATCGTTGCAGATCTATTTGATGTTGCTTCTGAGTTCAAAGTAGCTATTGAAAGTATTCTAAGTAATGCTTTACAAAACGTTGTTGTATCTCATTCAGAAGATGCGGTTAAATGTGTTAACTTCCTTAAAGCTAATAAAGCCGGAAGAGCAACATTTATCCCTCTTTCTTCAATACAACCTAAAGGTATCAGACAAGAACACTTAGATATCATTTCTAATATTGATGGTTTTGTAGCTATGGCTTACGAGTTAGTTTCAACAAGCCCAGAATTTGAAATACTTAAAAAATTCATGCTTGGAAATATAGTTATTGCAAGAGACATTGATTCAGCAAATAGAATTTCTAAAACTCTTGATAAGAGATACATGATTGTTTCTCTTGAAGGTGACGTAATTAGAATTGGTGGAGTTATTTCTGGTGGAGAGAAAGCTAGAACTAGATCATTACTAGGAGTTGAAGATCAAATTACACAATTAGAATCATCAGCACCTCCATTACAAGAACAAATGTTAGAACTTGAAAAAGTTACTGCAGCACTTTCAAATGGAATAAGTGAAGATCACGCATTCATTGCTGAACTTAATATTGAAACAGCTAAAGTTGTTCAAAAGAAATCAATTATAAAAAGTCAATTCAATACACTTAAATCAGACTTCGAAGCTATGACTGATGAGAAGCTAGAATTGAAAGACGAATTGAAATCTATGGACTCAGTTCAAACGCTTGAATTAGAAAAATCTTCTATACAAGCTATGCTTAAAGCAAAAAGAGGAGTTATCATGGAGTTCAACAATGAACTTTCAGGAATAACAATTTCTAAGACTGAATTAGAAAAATCTCTAAGACAGTTAATAGAAGATTCTTCTGACAAGACAAGTTCTAAAAATCAAGCTGAATACATTATCGATACAGGTAAGAACAGATTGATTGAAGAATACGAACTTACTTTAGAGGCCGCTACAGGGAACTATTCACTTAACATGGAAAGAGAAGCTGCAAGAGAAATAGTTTCTAACCTGAGAGCTGAAATCAAGGAACTTGGACATATCAACGTAGATTCAATTGAAGCATATGATGAGATTGACGCAAGATATACAAAACTATTCGATTCACAAGAAGAGTTAGCATCTGCTCAACAAATCATATTATCAGCAATTGATGAAATGGACAAGATCATTGTTACTAAGCTTGATAAAACAGTTACTGATGTTAATAAAGAAATGAATACAATTTTCAGAACAATGTTCGGTGGGGGATTCGCAGAGGTTAGATATTCTGATGAATCTAATTTATTAGAAACAGGAATTGAAGTTATTGCTCAACCTCCAGGTAAAACAGTTAAGAACCTTAAACTGTTCTCTGGTGGAGAGAAAGCATTAGTAGCAATCTCATTACTGTTTGCGATACTGAAATCTAAACCATTACCATTATGTATATTAGATGAAGTTGAAGCAGCACTAGATGATGCTAATGTTATTAGGTTCGCTGATTACTTAAGAGAACTTAAAGATAAAACTCAATTCATCGTTGTAACTCATAGAGTTGGAACAATGGCAAGAGTGGATCATCTATTCGGTGCAACAATGCAACAAAGAGGTGTAACATCAATGTTCACAGTTAATTTAAAGACCGCAAAAGAAATGATTGATTAAAAGCAAATTTGCTTTTTTTTATTATAATTAGAATATGAAAAAGATCATTGTAGCCTCATTAATGAGAAAAACTAAATCAGACTTTATCAACAAAGAAATAGAAACATGAAAAAAATATTTTGATGTTGATGTTACTACACTGGAACCCAAGAAGATTGAAACTTTAATCAAAAAGAAAATTGACGTTCTTTTACTGGACTCTAAAGATGAGAACTTATTTAAACTTGAATACTACAGAAGTTTTAAATCTAATAATTACAGATTCAAGTACATCATAATTAAAGATGAGCCAATGTCTTCAGATTCAAAGTACTATAAAAAACTAGCGGATAGAATTGTTTATATAGTTCATCCAAAGCTAGCTTCATGAGAATTAATTTCTGTACTAAGAAGGTTCTGAGGTACTAACTCAAAACCAACAACAATAATCTTTAGATCAATCATTGCTGACTTTGTTGAAAACACAATCTCTATAGAGGGTGTTGTAAAAGACCTTACTGTTAAAGAAATTAATGTACTAAGAATATTGCTTCAAAACAAAGAAGAGTTTGTTTCTAGAAAAGTAATTTATAAAGCCGTTTGAAAACATGATGATGATGACAAGACAAGAGTGCTTGATCAAATCATTTTCAAACTTAAGAAGAAACTTGGAAAGAACTATTTCGAAGTATCAAGATCTAAAGGGATCAAGATAACATAATGCTTATAGACTTACATGGAATGGATGAGAGTGATGCAACAGGAGCAATCCTTTCTTCACTATTCTCATTAGATACTAATGAAGACCTTGAAATAGAAATAATAACTGGTAACGGACTTGTATTGAGAGATCTTGCAATTGAACTTGTTGAAGAACATGGTTTAAGTTGAAGACACGATAATGGAAATACAGGATCAATAATTGTTTATAAATAAAAACTGCTAATGCAGTTTATTTTTTAATTTTAATCATTTCAGTTTTCCCTGAGTTAGCATTAAGCATAACGAAGGCTGATGATATTTTTTGGATCTTACCGATTATAGTAACCATATCTCCAGCTTGGAATTTGAAATCTCCATTAGGTAAGTGAACTTTAGAATTTCTCTTTACAGATACGATTCTAACTCCATCAAACTTAAGTGTTTTAATAGCTTTTCCTAATCAAGCAACATTAACTACTGTTGTAGAACCGATAGCATAACCATCACCAATCTCTTGTAATGCTGAACTGTTTTTAATGAATTCAGGGTTTGTAGCAATAAGGGCAGTTCTGATTCCAGCTTCAGCTTCAGGTCTGATGATTACATCAACACCGATTTGAGCAAGAACTCTTGCGTGTCTCTCAGATCTAGCTTTAGCTATGATGTGTTCAACTCCTAGTTCAACTAAAGCAGAAACTATTTCAATATTGTTTTCAGAAGCTCCAACAATAACTGTTCCAAACTTTGAGATACCAACATCTTTTAATGCTTCAATATCTGTACCATCAGCAATAACTGATTTTGTAAGTCTTGAAACATACGCTAGTTTCTCCTCATCTTTATCTATAGCAAGAATGAACCTGTTCATTTTTACTAATTCTTCAACTATAGCTAAACCGAATTTACCTGTTCCTATAATTGCTAAATCTTTTTTATTTGTTGCCATATTAACCCCTTTATTAAGTAAAAACATTATATAGTTAATTTAACTAATATTAATAATTTTCCTTTGTTTTAGTATAATTGTTAAATGAAAAAGACAAATAAAAAAGTCCAAAAATCTAAAACAACCTTTTCACACAAGATGAATGTTTTATCATTCTGATTCAAGAAAATGTCATTTGTTAAGCACATCTTGATCTTTTATCTTTTAATTACTTTATTAGGATCACTAATACTATTCATGCCTCTGTCACAGCAAGCTGGTGTTCATGTTTCTTATGTAGATGCATTATTCACTGCTGCTTCGTCATTCTCAGATACAGGACTTGCCACGACAGTTACTTCTACAACTTGAAGTTTCTTCGGACAAGGAGTAGTCTCTATATTAATACTACTTGGTGGTATTGGTATCTTCGCAATGAAAATCTTTATCTTCAATATTATCTTCGGAAGACCAATAACATTCTTCTCTAGACAAACACTTGCAGCTGAAAGAGGTTCAACAAGAATTGGTTCAACAAGATCAATCATTAAGATCTCTTTAATACTTATGTTTGCAATCATTGCATTAGCATCATTAACATTCTCGCTTTACTTCTATTATGTAACGCCAGATATTGGCTCTGTTTCAGGGCATCCAGAACTTGGTAATATTGTTGGAACTAGTCCTCAAGGTGATTGAGCAACTTCAATTAGATATGGATTATTCCATTCAATCTCTGCACTTAATAATGCAGGGTTCGATATTATGGGAAGTAATTCAATTGCTGGTTACTATAATGAATATGGAATTCAAATCATGTTTGTTATGTTATTTGTTATTGGTGGAATGGGTTATCCAGTTCTGCATGATACATACATGTGAATTAAAGGTAAATTTACAGGACAAAGACACAAGTTCTCATTATTCTCAAAAATCTCTTCAATCACATATTTAACTATTGTTATAGTTTCGTTAACCTCGACATTCGCAATTGAGTTGACCGCGTCTTCAAGTGCAGCAGGGGCTGGTAGTTCATCATTCTGAAATAGTACCTCACATGGTTCTAGTGGAGATAAAATAATGGCGATCTTCTTCAATACTATGTCAACGCGTAATGCTGGTTTTGCCACTGTCGATATGCATGAGTTTACGGGTTCAACATTAACGATGTTCTCACTATTAATGTTTATTGGTTCTGCACCTTCATCTACAGCCGGAGGAATAAGAACAACAACAATAGCGATTATCTTCATGAGTATATGAGCAAGAATACGTGGAAGAAAATATGTTTCAGCATTTAGTAAAAGAGTTCCAACTGCAACTATTCAAAAAGCATTTGTTGTCTTCGCAGCAGCCTTCTTCGTATCCTTCATTGGTATCTTGATTACAGCCACATCATTAACTGAGCTTGGTGGAGCGGCTGCATTTACAGGAAATGGTACAGGTGTTCACTATTCTCACCTTGATATCATCTTTGAAGTTACATCCGCCTTCGGGACAACTGGATTATCAACCGGTATAACAGACAAGTTAAATATTCCTTCGAAACTAACATTGATCTTAATAATGTTCATCGGACAGCTAGGAGTTTCATCTTCATTACTAGTATGAGGAGACGGAAAAGAAACTGGAAAACATTACAGATATCCTAAACAAGAAATTGGTATTGGTTAATAACCAACCAATTTTTCTTTATAATTATTAAATGAACTTAATTTTTACTAACAAAGAAACAAAATTAATAAGTAAGATCTCATGACCCATATTGGTTTTATCTGGACTTACTGGAATAATCTTAATGTGAATAGCAAGGTTTTATTATCCAATTTCAAGCATTACTGAATTTGAAAGAATCGGAACCGGAGCTAATAGAGACTTGTCATTGATGTGAACTGAACAAACAATGATCATTTTTTACTTCACTCACGTTTCAAGTTCTGTTGCAACGATATTAGGAGTAATAATGATATTCGGTTTCTTGGGAGAAGATTGACAAAGAAGAATTAAATTAATTTCAACAGCCAATTTAATTCTTATGCTTGTTTTATTTTGAGCAACACTTGCCATCAAGACATTCCCACACTCGCACAATACAAGCCCATTTGCTGTGACTTCTAATATGTTTGTTCATGTTGTCACTCCTGTAATAGGAATTATCATATTTGGAATTGACTCATTCCTTTTAAGAAGAGAAGACAAAAAGAAAATAACTTGAAAAAGTGCTTGAAAATTTGTTTTATTCCCTCTTGTGTGACAAGTATTAGCATTGATAATTTATTTCTCTTTAGGGATGAATCATGCCTCTGCAGTTTATAGTTTTGTGGATATTCTAGGTTTTGATTTGGGTTGATACTGATCAATAGCATTCATGCTTTTAATCTCATTAATCTACTACGGAATTGTTTACTTATTAATGTTCTTAATGAACTTGAAAACAAAGGCAGAATAGGAATTCCCTATTTTTATATATAATTAATACATGAATTTAATAACAAACGACAAAAAGAGAAGCACTCTTTCTAAAACAATATGAATAGCTTTAGCAGTAATTGGATGAGTAGGAGTAATCCTTATGTGAGTAAATGCTTATGGAACACCACATGCTTGACAATATAGATTACACCTTCCATTCTTCTTTACACATATCTCAAACGTTATGGGAGCATTCATTGCAACTGTAATGGTATTAGGTATATTTAGTGACAAAGTAAGAACGTATCTTAAGATATTTGCAGTTGTTAATCTAATAGTTACTTTATTAGTTTACTGATCATTAGTATTCAAAGATGAAATTCCAACAACAGGATTAGCATGAACTACAAATATTACAGTTCATTTAATAACACCTTTATTAATGATTGGCGCATTCTTAGTAAGTGCTCTTAAAGACAAAGAAATAGTTGATTTAAATATGGACTGAAAAAAAACATTCCTATTCTTAGCATTCCCACTGACATGAGTTGTACTTGCAACAATAATGTATTTCTCAATGGGTGCACATGAAAAGA
>JAOZTM010000005.1:0-12520 GCA_029942215.1 Metamycoplasmataceae bacterium
TAACAACTCATGTTGTTTTTTTATTGAATTTTTAGTGAAAAGTATAAAATATACAAAAGGAGTTATATATGACAAAGATATTAAAGCACCCGTTAATTGAAATTAAATTAACAAAAATGAGAGATGCAAACGCAGATCACACTTCATTCAGAAAGAACTTAAATGAGATTGCCTCATTAATGGTTTACGAAGTACTAAGAGATTACAAGGCTAAAGATAAGGAAGTTAAAACACCTACTGGAGCAACTGCAAAAGGAAAAGCATTTGATAAAGAAATTGTTATAGTTCCAATATTAAGAGCTGGTCTTGGAATGGTTCAAGGAATTGAAGAACTTGTACCTCAAGCTAGAATTGGACACATCGGTATGTATAGAGATGAAGAAACATTCGAAGCTGTTCCTTACTTCTATAAGATGCCAGACGTATCTAAAGACTCTGAAATCATTGTTGTTGATCCTATGCTTGCAACAGGAGTATCTGCAAATGATGCAATTAAAAAACTTAAAGATGATGGATTTACAAATATCAGAATGGTAGCATTAGTTGCTGCTCCTGAAGGAGTTAAAGCTCTTGAAGAAAAAAATCCTGATGTTAATTTATATCTTGCTTCACTTGATGAAAAGCTAGATGAAAACAAATATATCATCCCTGGATTAGGTGATGCCGGAGACAGATTATTCGGAACTAAATAAATACTTGATTGTATTTTTTTTAATTATTTTTTTATTGCACCTACTTTTTTAGATATATATAAGTGGAGGGCAAATGAATTTATATAAAATAGGAAAGATAGTTTCGATTGGAAAGACATATATTATTCTTGAAACAAATAACATTGGATCAATAATATATGTAGCTAGACCAAAGGAATTTAAGGTAGAAAAAACAAGAAAGATTTTTATCTACGAACACAAAACAGATTACACAGAATCTATATACGGATTCTCTAATTTTAAAGAAAGGGTTCTTTTCGAGAATCTTTTAAAAGTAAGCGGGATAGGTCCTAAGACAGCAGTCAACATACTGAAAGATGGAATAGACCGTCCAGTTGAATTGATTGCTTCTGGTGATGCTACTGGATTATCTCAGTATCCATCTATAGGATTGAAAACAGCAAACCAAATAGTATTCCAACTTAAAGAACTTTACAAGAATATAGAAGTGATTAAATCAGGACTGGTTTCACCACTTGAAGTTTCTTCACCTTTGAAAACTCTTGGGTTTAACGATAGACAAATCAAACACGCAATAGAAACTTTAAAACCAGAAAAGAATATTGAGACTCTTGTTGAGTCTGCAATAAAACTAATCTCAAGTGCAAATTTCTCTTAGACCTAAAACGTTCAAAGAGTTTGTTGGACAAGAGAAGCTAAAGAAAGTTTTAAAGATTATTATTGAATCATCAAAGAAGAGGAAGATTACAGTTGATCATATTTTGTTATATGGAAAACCAGGATCTGGAAAAACTTCTTTGGCTTCAATAATCGCAAATGAAATTGGTGTTGGAATTAAATATGCACAAGGACCATTGCTTGAAAAGAAAGCTGACATTTTAATGTTGCTTGGTTCTATCTCCAAAGGAGATGTTTTATTCATTGACGAAATACATGGAATAAATAGAAACATTGAAGAGCTTCTTTATTCTGCAATTGAAGATGGAGTGATTGATATTGTTGTGGGACCAGAAGGTGATTCAAGAATAGTAAGAATGAAACTTCCTGCTTTCACAATAATTGGAGCAACAACAAAGATTGGCGCTTTATCAATTCCTCTGAAAGATAGATTTGGAATCATTGGAAAGATTGTTGATTACACTAACGAGGAAATGTCGAAGTTAATAAACAATTCAATTACAAATCTAAAGATGAAGATAAATCAAGAAGGGCTTGATTTGATTGTTGATCATTCAAAGTTAACTCCTAGGGTTGCAAACAATCTAATAAAGAGAATTATTGATTTCGCAACTATTGAAGATTCCACAACACTAGATGTTTCAATCATAAGAAACACTTTTGAATCTTTAGGTCTTTATAAACATGGACTTAGTGAAAGTCATATTGAATACCTAAAGATACTTGCTGAAGTGTTTGATGCTAAGAGTGCATCTATTGAAAGTATTTCTTCTGTTTTGATTGAAGATAAAAGAAGTATTGAATTAAACATAGAACCAATACTCTTGAACAAGAAATTCATCTCAAAAACAGCAAGAGGAAGAAAAATTACAAATGAAGGAATAACCTACTTAACGACATATAACCTAAAGGGTTATTAGTCTTATAGAAAGGCTATTAATATATAATTAGACAGATGAAATTCTTTAAAATGACGAACATAAAAAGAATGCTAATTCTTGGAGTAACAGTGGTAGCAACAGTAGTTGCTGTCGCTTTAGGTTCAATTTTTTATATTGCTCCTCATTCAAAGACTTCTATTGAGTATTCAGGTGGATATGAATACGTTGTTAAAATTAACACTTCAGGAAACAACTCACAATCTATTTCAACAGAGGTAGCTGAAGCTATCTATGAAAGAATAGATTCATTAGGTGTTGGTGGAGCTCAAGTTGAAACAGGTTCTTCAGGTGGATCTGGAACTGTAAGAGTTAGATACCCTGGACTTACAACTGCAGCAGATAGAAAAGCTTTAGAAGATTTAATAACTCAAAAGCCTCATCTTACATTTACAGATGTATATGCCAATTCATTGTTTAACAACTCTGGGCAGTTTCCAAATGCTTTGAGTGGATTAACAACTCCGACAACAAACACAATGCCAGCACTTACAAATTATGAACACTCAAATGTTCCTTTAGCTGCAGACGGTGCTAAAGCAATATTTGAAAATGGACAGAACAAAGTTCAAATAACTTTAAGATCTGGTGCTGAGACAGAATGAAAAGCTGTAACTGAATACATTGCTAAGATGGCTCCAGGTACAAACTCTGTTGTTGCATGATTAGATGTAACTGATTTCCAAACTGAATTACAAACACTACAAAATAGTAATTCACTTGGTGGAACACCTTTAACTGGCAATCCTTATATGGATGCGTATGTAAATTCTGATCCAACTAACAATACTTTAAGAGCTTCAACTATTGATGCAAGTAGATACATGATTTCTGCTGCTCAAGTTAAATCTGGTTTAACTGGACAAACATTTGTTCTTGAAGGACAGTTCACAAAAGCTGAAGCAAAAGACTTAGCTCAAAAATTAAACTATGGTTCTGCGAACTATACTTTAGATTTACTTTCATCAAAGAGTATTGATGCTACATATGGATCAAACGCATTTAAGAAAGCAATCATTGCAGGAATCATTGTATTCTCTGTAATTGCAATCTTCTTAATGGTTAACTATGGACTGCTTGGAGCACTATCAACAATCTCTCTTGCTCTTTACATGTTCTTAACATTATTAATGTTTACAGTTATGAGAGGTGAGTATTCACCCGCTACTATCGCAGCTCTAATAATTGGTGTTGGTATGTCAGTTGATGCAAACATCATCACTTTCGAACGACTCAAGAATGAACTCTATCGGGGCTCTTCATTGAAACGTGCGAACAAACAAGCTAATCGGATGTCCTTATCCGCCATCTTTGATGCGAATGTCACAACCTTGATAATTGCCTTTGTCTTATTCTATTTCGGTACCCGGAATATTATGGGATTATCAATCATGCTTATGTTGTCAATATTCTTTACATTGATCGTCATGCTTGGATTCACAAGAATCATGGCTTCACTATTATTGAACACAGGATACTTTGATGACAAAAAAGGATGAATAGGTGTTGCACCGAAATTCGACGCTAAAGTTCAAACTACTTTAGAAAAACCAAACTACATCAAAACCTCTAAATGGTTTGCGATAGGTTCCCTATCTATAATCGTAATAGGTATTATTGTCTTTGGTATTCTTGCAGTAGTAGGAGCTTCATTCGTACATGGGATGAACTTCTCTAAAGAATTTACAGGTGGAACAGACATTCTTATTAAGACGAACTCAACAACAGGATTTATTTCAGCAACAAATGTAACAAGCATAATGCAAGAATTGAAAACCACTGGTATACCAATTGGCGATATACATCAAGCAACTAATTCAGCTGGTGAAGTTACATCTATTACAGTTGATTCAACTGCAGGATTCAATGCTACAAACATCACAGCAGATGTAACCGCTGTAAACAGACACTTGATTGTAGAGATGAACTCTGTATCAAATGAAACTGCTAAGAAGATTGTAAGAGATGCATTAATAGCTATCGCAATTGCTATAGGATTAATAATTCTTTATACATTGATCAGATTCAAATGAACATATTCATTGGCAGCAATTATTGCTCTTATACATGATGCAATAATGGTTGTGGCTGTATTTGCGATTATAAGAGTTCAAGTATCTCCTATCTTTGTAGCAGGTATCTTATCAATAATTGGTTACTCAATCAATGATACGATTGTTACATTCGATAGAATCAGAGAGAACATGAATGCTCACGTTGGTAAGTTCGACGATGAAGCTATTAAAGGAATCGGAAATCAAGCTGTTAAAGAAACAGTTAAGAGATCTCTTCTTACTTCATTCACAACAGTTACAGCAATCTTAATTCTTATGTCATTCGGTAATGCAACAGAATGATCATTCAATATAGCTATGCTAGTTGGTCTAGTTGCTGGTACTTATTCTTCAATCTTTATTGCTACATACATATGAAGCAAGTTAGAGATTAGAAGACAAAGAGGTATCAACAACAGAGAGAAGAAAAACTTCTGAAAAACTGAAGGTATTGAAGAACAAACATTTGATGGTATAAACGATTTCAAAGCCTAATAATGTATAATATTAATATATCAGTCTATGACTAAGGAATATGACACCTTACGAGATTACCGTTTCATCTACGCTACAGATTAAGAGTCCTGATTAAGGTGGCACGTTAGTCCTTAATCATGACTTTTTTATATTAAGGAGAAAAATATGAACAGACCAAAAGGAACAAAAGATATATTCGGAAACAGACAAAGAATTAGAACTAGTGTTAAAGAAACACTTAGTGCTGTTGCCAGAATATATAACTTTGAAGAAATAGAAACACCAATCTTTGAAAGAAAAGAAGTTTTTGTTAAATCAGTTGGAGAAACATCAGATATCGTTTCTAAAGAAATGTATGAGTTCAAAGACAAAAAAGGTAGAGAGATGGTTCTTAGACCAGAAGGAACTGCTGGAACTATAAGAGCTATTGTTGAAAACAAATTATTTGTAAGTGAAGATACTTCAAAGGTTTTCTACATGGGTCCTATGTTCAGATATGAGAATCCTCAAAAAGGTAGACAAAGACAATTCACACAGTTCGGTGTTGAAATGATTTGTGATAAAGATCCTTATGCAGATGCAGAAGTAATCCTTATGGCTGACTTGATGCTGAAAGCATTAGGGCTTAAATCAAAACTATTAATTAACTCACTTGGAGATAAAGAAACAAGAGAAGCTTATTCAACTGAACTTAAGAAATACTTCAAAAAGAACATTTCAGAATTATCAGAAGATTCAGTTAATAGAATTGACAAGAACCCAATGAGAATTCTTGATGACAAAGTTGATGCTAAGAAAGACGTAGTTATTAATGCTCCTAAGATTTCTGAGTTTTACTCAAAAGAAACTAAAGAGTATTTAGATACACTTACAAACTTCCTTAAGTCAATGGAAGTTGAATTTGAAATTGATCAGTCTCTAGTTAGAGGATTAGATTACTATACAGATACAGCATTTGAATTTGTTTCTGTATCAGACGTAGCTGGATCACAATCAACATTAATTGGTGGTGGAAGATATTCAGGTTTAGTTAAATCATTCGGTGGTCCTGATAAATCAGGTATTGGTTTCGGTATCGGTATTGAAAGAATAGTAAACGATGTTGAAGCTTTACTAGGTGATGAAATCATTGAAAGAAAAGTACAAGCATACGTTCTTAATATTGATGAAAGCTCAATGCAAGCAACTGCTGGTATTGTTAACATGTTAAGAACTGCTGGACTTGTTGTTGATTGAAACAGGAA
The DNA here is from genome assembly GCA_029942215.1 of Metamycoplasmataceae bacterium. Lineage (GTDB taxonomy): Bacteria > Bacillota_I > Bacilli_A > Mycoplasmatales > Metamycoplasmataceae > Mycoplasma_O. The sequence continues at coordinate 6,066 of JAOZTM010000005.1, forward strand.
ACCAACTAAGCTTGTTAAAGCATTTGATAAAGCTGACAAGGCTGGAGCGTTTTATAAAATAATTGCTGGTAAGAAAGAATTAGAAAAAGGAAACGTAATGGTTAAGTTCAACGATGTTCAAGAAGAAGTTGCGATCACAGAACTGATTGCTTACATATCTAAAAACATTGGAGGTAACGATGAAGAAAATTAATAACGGAGAGTTAACAATTAAAAACTTAGGTGATCAAGTTACACTTAAAGGTTTTGTTGCAAACAAAAGAAAAATGGGTGGAGTTATGTTTATCGATCTTAGAGATAGATGAGGCATTACTCAACTTGTTGTTAAAAACAACGAAGAAGAAATTTCAAAAGAAAGTGTTCTTGAAGTTACAGGTAAAGTTATCAAACGTGTTGATGCGAATGAAAACATTGCAACAGGAGAAATTGAAATTGATGTTGAATCAATAACAGTTCTTTCTAAAGCTGAACAACTACCTTTCATCATTCATGATGAGTTAGACGCAAAAGAAGATACAAGACTTCGTCACAGATACTTAGACCTAAGAAGACCTGTGATGCAAGAGAAGATAATCCTAAGGCATAAAGTAAATAAAGCCTTTAGAGATTTTCTTGATGCAAAAGATTTCTTAGAAATAGAAACACCATTGCTTTCTAAATCAACTCCCGAAGGAGCAAGAGACTTCTTGGTTCCAACTAGAGACGAAGCTAAGTTCTTTGCACTTCCACAATCTCCACAAATCTATAAGCAACTATTAATGGCTTCTGGATTTGAAAAGTATTTCCAAATAGCAAGAGCTTTCAGAGATGAAGATTCAAGAAAAGATAGACAACCAGAATTCACACAATTAGATATTGAACTTTCATACGCTTCTGAAGAAGATGTAAAAGTATTAATTGAAGATATGTTTAAAACTGTGTTTGCAAAAATTGGAAACAAGATTGAAACACCGTTTGAAAGAATGGATTACGAAGTAGCTATGAATACTTATGGATCTGATAAACCAGACCTAAGATTTGAAAATACTTTAACTGATGTAACTAAGTACTTTAAAGAAACTGAGTTCAATGTTTTCAAAACTGCGTCAGTAATTAAGATGGTTAGAATTGACGAAGTTCTTTCAGGTAAACAAATTAAACTTCTAGAAGAAGAAGCTAAAAAGAACGGAGCCAAAGGAATGGCTTGAGCTTCATGAGATAAAGAAACCGAAGAAGCTAAAGGACCAGGGTTCAAATTCTTTGCAGATGAAACAGCAAAAATTAATTCTGATCTAGGTTACGATGGTGGAACATTATTATTCATTGCTGATGAACTTGATGTTGTTAATAATGCACTTGGAGCTATAAGAGTTAAACTGAACGAATTCTTTAATTTAGCATCTGACGAATTTAAATTTGTTTGAATTGAAAACTGACCAATGTTTGAAATTGACTCAGAAACAAACAAATTAACAGCGGCGCATCACCCCTTTACAGCCCCTTCAGACGAATTTGTTAGCTCATTCGACAAAGAACCAGCCAAAGCAATTGCGAAGGCTTACGACCTTGTTCTGAACGGATTTGAGATTGGTGGAGGATCTGTAAGAATAAATGATATCGATGTTCAAAGAAGAATGTTTGCAGCCGTAGGGCTTGACGAAAAACAAGTTGAAAGCCAATTTGGTTTCTTCCTTGAAGCATTCAAGTATGGACTTCCTCCTCATGCAGGAGCAGCGTTTGGAATCGATAGATTAATAATGATTCTTACAAACTCTAACTCAATCAGAGAAGTTATTGCATTCCCTAAAAACGCAAACGCTTCAGCTGTTATGGAAAACTCTCCATCAGTTGTTTCAGACAAACAACTTGACGAATACAATATTAAAATGAAATAATTAAAGGAGTCAAATGACTTTATCTATTGCTTATGTAATTCCCTTATTGATACTGATTGGTTTTTTAACATCAATCCTTTCATCAATCATTGGTCTTGGTGCAGGTCTTGTTTCAATTCCTTTAATATTACTTTTAGTAAATTCAGATACTGTAGTTGCTAAATCAATTGCTTATGTATCGATCTTCGCACTATCTGCATTTGCTTTATATAAATATATAAGACTTAAAAGATTTCCTCAGTGAGACAAAACAATGTTGGTTGGACTTGGTGCTGTACCAATAAGTGTTATCTCTGTTTTATACATAGGACCACTTCTTGTTAATTACAAAGTAATCTTCAACATATTGTTTGCAGCTCTTACTGTTATTGTTATCTTATTGATTAACTTCAAAGATAAAATAAGAATTAACATTCCAACTTATCTACTTCCAGTAATGGGAATGATAATTGGATTAAGTTCTGGAGCTCTTGGAATTTCAGGTGGAGTCTTATTCATTCCTTTACTAGTAATAGGTCGAGGAATGACTTTAAAAGACGCAGCTGTAAATTCCATTATGTTGACACTGATGATTTCATTCGCCAACATAATGACAGGAATTGGAACTGGAAGTTATTCACACTTTGAATCAAACGGATTCCCATGATACCTTCCATTGATAATAATTGCAGGTTCAATACCCGGTGCATTGATTGGTCCTATGATTTCTAAAAGAATTCAACATAATCATGTGCAACTCATACTTAACATAGTCCTATCAGGAGTTGTTGTATGAGAAGTCACAAGTGCGATATTAATCTCACAAGGAATAATGTAAAAATAAAAACGCTATCATTCGATGCGTTTTTTTGGTTCTTCTTGAGACAAGTCATATTCTTCTAATTTCTTTTCAAACAGCTTAAGCTTTTCTTTTGAATAGAACCCTCTAAACTTTGTTTCATCTACAAGATTTCTAAATGGAGCTATTAATACAGCAGGTAGATCCATCTCTAATCTTTTAAGATGTAAGAAGTTTTGTGAGAGTGCAAATCAGAAGAAAGGAAGAATGACAAGACCAAGAAGAGAATAGGCGTTGTTGAATAAGAATAAAGTAACAAAGAATGTAGAAAGAACAACTAAAGTGAATACAAAAGCAAATATTACTATCTGTACTCTTCACTTAAGTTGTATTTTTAGTTTTCTTAAAAATCTAGCTTTTCTCTCTGAATAGTTCATGTCACTATTATAGAACACTTGGTATTTATTTAATTTTCTTTTTATTGGGAGCACTTTTTTATACATATAGAGATGGAGATATAAAGTAAAAAAAGAGGTCGAAAAAATATCTATGTATAATTGAGTAGTAGAAGTTATCGATATTTTTGATCTGTTATCCCCAGAAAGTGGACTATGGAATTGAATTTAAACCAAAAGAAAATATTGAAATACTTAGCAAACAAGGATGTAGTTGTTAAAACAACAGATAAACCATTCGAGTTTGTAATTAACCTAAAGGAGGTAATAGTGAATAAGAAATTCGAAACAAAAGTTTTAGACTTTATTGATAATCAAAATTCTTTCAACTCAGCAGTTCTTAAATTTATTGAAGAACAAAAAGTATTTAATGGTGTTGTAACAACATTCATGCAAGAACAAAAAGTATTTAATGCTGAAATTTCAGAATTTATGCAAGACCAGAAAGTATTTAATGCTGAAGTTTCAGAATTCATGCAAGAACAAAAAGTGTTCAACAAAGCTATTGCCGAACATACCAACTTTAAAATGTCTTAGAAAGAACCAATTCACTTGGTATAATTTTAATTATGAATAAGTACCTTAAAAAACTAATTTGATTCACAGTGTTCTTCTCACTATTTTTAATCTTTGATTTACTACTAAAGCATTTCTATTTCAATGGAGCAGGGTTAACAGAAGCTTCTCCAACTGGAAGCGAACAGGAAAACTGAACTGTATTAGGGATAAGATCTAACGCACACTTCGGATCTACAATTCTTGATTTCTTTCATGTATCAATCTCTCACACTTGAAGTGTTGTAATGTTTGTTGGTATTGCAGCTATGTTCTTAGCAATGATGTTGTTTGCTAATAACAAGGTAGCATTGATTGCTTTCTCAATTGCTTTAGCTGGAATATTCGGTAACGGACTTGATGTTGTCTATAAAGGCTTTGTAAGAAACATATTCTTTATGCCATGACATGATTCAGGAACATTCAACTTCGCTGATGTACTGATAGTTACTGCAGCACCTATAGCAGCAGTTGCTACTATGTGAACTGCTTTTAAGAAGTAATTCATTGTATAATTAATCTATGTTAAATTCAATACTACAAGTAAGTACTACTTTAAAGATTTCTGAAAAACAAGTAAGAACTGTTTTAGAACTTTTGGGCGAAGGCGCAACAGTTCCTTTTATTGCTCGTTATAGACAAGCACAAACTAATGGGCTTGACGAAGAACAAATAGAAGCAATAAATGTTTCTTACAGTTATTCAATTGAATTGAACAAGAGGAAAGAAGCAATCATTAAACTTTTAGTTGAAAAAGATTTAATGACTAATGAATTGAAGAGTGCTATTAATTCAGCAACTTCAAAATCAGAACTTGAGTCTATCTACGAACCTTTCAAAGAAGGGAAGATGACTAAAGCTACAAAAGCTATTGAGCTTGGTCTTGAACCTTTAGCTAAAGCTATATGAGAAAATGAAGATACTTCTTTTGATCCTATTGCTGAAGCGAACAACTATATAACAGCAGAAGTAAAGACTGCAGCATTTGCTATTGAGCAAGCACAACTAATCATTGCTCAATGAATATCTCAGAACGCAACCATTAGAAAAATGATTAAGGAAGAGATATCAACAAATGGTTATATAGCTTCAAAGAAGAAAAAGAATGCAGAGGATGAAAAAGAAAGATTCTCTCAGTACTATGATCAAAAAGAATTGATTAAGAAAATTCCTAATCATAGAGTCTTAGCTATGAGTAGAGCAGAGAAGTTAAAGATAGTTAATGTTGCTTTTGACTTTAACGAAACTTCACTAGCCAACAAAGTTGTAAATTTCTTAAGTAAGCCAATGAGCGTAGCTGATGTTATTAAAGAAGCTTTAGATGACTCTTTAAAAAGATTGGTTTACCCATCTATTAAAAGAGAGATAAGAAAAGAGCTTTTTGAAAGAGCTGAGAAATCTGCAATCAATTTATTTGCAAACAATCTTGAAGAGATGCTTTTAGCACCTTCTATAAAAGACGCAGTTGTTTTATCTATAGACCCAGCTTTTGCATCAGGATGTAAAGTTGCAGTCTTAGCTAAAAACGGAGACGTGCTAAAAATAGATTTAATTAAACCAACACCTCCTCACAATCAAATAGATAAATCAGAAGTAATAATCAATTCATTAATAGATGCACATGGTGTAACTATTATTGTTATTGGAAACGGTACTGCTTCAAGAGAAACTGAAGCGTTTGTTGCAAACCTTCTAAAGAAGAGAACTGATTCAATATCATTTGCAATAGTTTCTGAAGTAGGGGCTTCTGTTTATTCAGCTTCTAAAATTGCTATTAAAGAATTCCCTGATTTATCAGTTGAACAAAGATCTGCCATTAACATCGGAAGAAGATTCCAAGACCCATTAAATGAATTGGTAAAGATTGATCCTAAAGCAATTGGTGTTGGACAATACCAACACGATATTAATCAAGGCGAACTTTCTTCAGCTCTTGAATTCAAAGTAAACAAAGTAGTTAATACAATAGGAGTTAATATAAATACAGCTACTCCTGAAATACTTTCTTATATTGCTGGTATCTCTCAAAAGGTAGCAGACAATATAATTGAATACAGAAAAGAAAATGGAGCTTTCATTAATAGAAAGCAAATTAAGAAAGTTAAAGGACTAGGAGCTAAATCATATGAACAAGCTATTGGATTCTTAAGAATACATAACTCAAAGCTTTTCTATGACAAGACACAGATTCACCCTGAGTCATATAAATTAGCTGATAGCATTGTTAATGAATTAAATATAGACTTAACAAACATTGACAAGTCTTTATTAGTAGATTTAGATTTCCAATCATTAGCTACTAAACTTGAAAGTAATATCTTTGATATCAAGTTGATAGTTGATTCAATTAAAGATCCAGGAAAAGACATTCGTTCAGATAGAGATGGGCCTTTACTTAAAACTGATGTTCTTAAAATAGAAGATCTAAAAGAAGGAATGGAACTTGAAGGAACTATTCAAAACATTACCGACTTTGGAGCTTTTGTTTACATCGGACTTAAGGAAGCTGCTTTAATTCATATTTCAAAACTATCAGATAAATTTATTTCACATCCTTCGGATATAGTGAAAACAGGAGAAAATGTTAAAATTGAAATATTAGGTATTGAAATCGAAAGAGGAAGGATACAAGCAAAACTGGTGCACAATGGGTAGAAAAATAAATAATTCATTTGATGACGAGTATAGATCTCCAATTCAAATAGCAAACGATAAAATGAAAAGATTGAAAATCAAGAAGAATAGTTCAAGAGTTAATTGAATGATTTTTTCTGGAATCATTTTACTTGCAAA
>JAOZTM010000005.1:12620-21329 GCA_029942215.1 Metamycoplasmataceae bacterium
AAGAAAACATTTTATGCAATCTTAGTAGGAGGTGACGATGAGTAGGAAACAAAAAATCGACACAAGCTTCCTGGTATTCAAACCAAATGTATTTGTTGAAAGAAGATTAGATCAAGCTATTGGTAGACAAAGAATTGCGAAGAGTGTTTATATTTCATTTAATATAATCTCATTCATATCAGTTCTAGTATTACTTGCTTTCTCAACTATTATCTTTTCAAAAATTGTTACAACAGGAACACCTGATTGATACTTTACAGTTACAACTGGTATTGCTGCATTCATAACATTCATGACTTCAATGGCTAACTTCTTCTATGTAAAAGAAAAACAAGAACAATACAAGTCAGAAATTGAATACATTGAATCTGAAATTGCTTATTTCCAATTAGGACTTAAGGATTACACTAACAAGAAAACTAAAGAATTTGTTTTATTCAAGAACGTTACATCTTTCATTGGATTCACAATGGCAAAGGAGGATGAAAATGAATAAAGAACTAAGCAAATGAACTGAGAAAATATACATGAAGGCTTATAGAAAATATATCAAGTCAAGAACATGATTTATTATCTTAAGTGTTCTGAGTATTCTTCTTGTTGCAATAATGATTATGTTAAATATTTATGCGATTAAGAAAAACCCATTTGGTGATGATTCAAAACTTTACTACGTAATAATAGCTATCATTGCTGGACTGATTGGATTATTGACTTCTATTTCATCTTTCATGTCTTTCAAGAAAAATGGAGTTAAGTACAAAACTCAATACGAATTAATCAAGGATGAAAAGAAGGCTTACAAAAGCAAGAGTGGGAAATACAAAGCAAAAGAAAGAGACGAGATTTTTATCGAAGAAATTTACAAGATAACAAACTCAGAGGAATAGGAGAAATATGAAAAAGATAACAGCAAAATTATGAGCTTATGGAATTACATTCTTTATAAGAGCAATTATATTTAATGTTGCATTAGCATTCTCAATTACTGCATTAGTATACTTCAGAGATGGATTCCAGATATGAGCGATCATTGCAGTTGCATTCGCATCACTATGATTCTCATTAATACTTCTAGGACACTTACTATGAATACTTATGAGCAGAGAAGAAAGAATACTTTACTTCGGTATAAGAAGATTCGGTAAGAAGAGAGCAGAAGTTTCAAAGAAAGAAGTAAGCAGAAAATTTGGACAAGCAGATTTACATTCAATACTATCAGATGTTGATAGAGGATTAGAAATACAAATGATTATCAACGGAGCCTTTACATTATTAAATGTATTCATAGGTTTCCAATGATTAAGATTTGCAATTGATTTCCATAAAGATACATCAGTATTCGAAGTTAAGATTGTTAAATAAAAAATGCCTAGGCATTTTTCTTTATTAATTTCAGAACTTCTTCTTTAATGTCTTCGTTGTTTGATAATGCTTTATGCATAAGGTTGGCTAGTGAGACAAAGTCTTCTTCGTTGAATCCTTTTGTAGTCATAGCTGCTGTACCTAATCTAACACCTGAAGTTATGAATGGGCTTTGAGTATCATTTGGTATTGTATTCTTATTAACTGTAATGTTATTCTTTTGAAGGATTGAAGAAGCATCTTTACCAGTGATTCCAAATCCTTTCATAACATCTATTGTAAATAGGTGATTGTCTGTACCACCTGAAACTACAGGAACTCCTAGTTTAATAAATTCATTAGCAAATGCGTTTGAATTCTTTACAACGTTTTGAATGTAGTCTTTGAATTCTGGTTCAAGTGCTTCTTTGAATGCAACAGCTTTACCAGCTATTGAATGCATAAGAGGTCCACCTTGATATCCAGGGAAGATTCATTTATTGATCTTCTGAGCAAGTTCATCATCATTTGTCATGATAACTCCACCTCTTGCTCCTCTTAGTGTCTTATGGGTAGTAGAAGTTATTACATCTGCATATCCAACAGGTGTTTCATGTTCACCTACAACAATAAGTCCAGCTATGTGTGCAACATCAGCTAAAAGCTTAGCTCCACATGCATCAGCGATTTCTCTGAACTTCTTGAACTCAACAGTTCTAGAATAAGCAGAGTAACCACAGATGATTAGATCAGGCTTTTCTTTCATTGCTATTTCCATTATGTTTTCATAATCGAAGATACCATTGTCATCAACACCATAAGTAACTGAATCGTAGAACTTACCAGAGAAGTTAATGTGATAACCATGAGTTAAGTGTCCTCCAGCATCTAATGAAGCACCAAGTATCTTTTGACCTGGTTCTATTAAAGCAGCAATTGCAGCTGCATTAGCACTTGAACCTGAGTGTGGTTGAACGTTTGCGTGTTTAACGTTGAATAACTGTTTAAGTCTATCAATAGCAAGAGTTTCAACTTGATCAATGAATTCACATCCATCGTAGTATCTTTTGCCTGGATAACCTTCTGCATACTTATTAGTAAGTATAGAACCAGTAACTGCCAATACATCCTCAGAAACAAAGTTCTCAGAAGCAATCAATTCAATGTGCGAATCTTGTCTCTTTTGTTCGCCTTCTATAGCTCTTAATATCTCTTTATCTTTTATGTTCATAAGCACCTCTTTTAACAATTATACTCAAATATCTTTTTTAGGAGAAATAGTCCCATATTTCCCTTTGATTTTTTACAAATAAGAATACAATATATATAGGTAGAAATAAACTGCTCTAAAAGACCATAGGCCTTGCCTATATTTTTTTTAGAATTGTAAATACTTCCTACCTAGGGGATACATGTGCAAAGAACTATTTTAGAAGTTAAAATACTTAAAATATCAATATCTATATTAGCTGTAGGTATCATTGTTTTTGGTAGTCTTTGAAATATAAATAGTTCTTGATTACTTGGCTGAATGGTTGGTGCTCCTGCATCAATATTGAGTTATGTATTCGGTATGCTCGCGTTAAGCCTCCTTCTAAAGAAGGGGTCTAAACGAAAAGGTGTTTGAATGACATACGTCAGGCTATTCACCACACTTCTATTACAGGCTGGACTGTTTATAGCGTTAGTAGCTCTAAACAAACATATGCATGGTATTGGTTTTTGAGATAAAGGTATTAAGGTTCTATTAGATCCTATAAATATCTTTACTTATTTAGGTGGAGTTGGAATCATAGCTTTTAGTACATTTGTTGCTCACTTCCTTATTAAGAAATAAGAGAGGAAATAACATATGAAAAAGTTCGCAGAGAATTTTATGAAGTCAGATTTACAACCACAAATATTTTCGTTAGTTTTTGTAACAATCCTTTTGATTGTTATATCGATCATTATTTATAAGAAAGCAAAAAAACAACAACCAAACAAAGCACCAGAAGGTGTAATGCTTATAGCAGAACAATACGTCATGGGAATTGACAACTTGTATAGTGAGATCACTGAAAACAAGTTTACTAAGCCAGCTCCATATATATTTACTTTGATTACCTTCTTAGGTGTATCAAACTTAATGGGACTACTTGGTATTGAAACTCCAACATCGTCTTACTCAGTTACATTGACAATAGCTCTTGTATCTTGAATAGGAATTTACGTTATTGGAATAATGTATCAAAAGATGCATTTCTTCAAGAAGTTTTTAAATCCACTTGATCTTATAGGTCAGTTCTCTCCACTAATATCATTATCATTCCGTTTATTCGGGAACATGATTGCAGGATCTACTATTATGTATCTCCTTTATTATGTGACTGGATGAATCTGAGGAATGATTCCGATGGTGGGAGAAATGAACCTACTTGGATCAATAATCGCATGGCCGTTCCACATATACTTCGATTTATTCGATGGACTAGTACAAGCATTCGTGTTTACACTACTTACAATGATTTATTGAACGTTAGAAGCAGAAGAACCTGAAATAGAATCTAAGCTAGAAAAAGCTCATGCTAAAAAAGCGAAAGCTAAAATAAAGCAAGAAGCAAGAAGAAATAAAAATATCGCAAGAGCGTAGACCCACAGGGTTGGAAAGAAATTAATATGGCAGCACCAATAGTAGCAGCAGCAGTACAAGAAGCAATAGATATGAAAGCAGCTGGAATTCACTCAATGGGTGATGGACTAGTAGCAGTTGGAGCCGGGGCAGCAATGGTCGGAGCAGCTGGAGTTGGAGCAGGGCAAGGGATTGCAGCCGGAAGAGCAGCAGAAGCTGTAGGTAGAAATCCTGAAGCTGAGTCTAAAATAAGATCAATGGTTATCCTTGGTCTAGGTATCGCTGAATCAGCGGCTATCTATTCTTTAATTGTTTCAATTCTTTTACTATTCGTATTTTAATTTAAATGCATCCAATAGTAAACACAGTAGTTCGTGCAGCGACATCGCCATTAAAAACTAATCTAACGACTAAGTTTGATGCGTTATTCCCTACATGAACAACAGTACTGGCAACAGTTTTAGCTTTGATTATACTTTTAACGGTTTTAACTTTATTTGTTTACAAACCAGTTAAAAAGGCATTTCAAAGTAGAAAAAACTATATACAAAACAATATCGATGAATCTGAGAGAATGAATATCGAAGCATCATCTGATAGAGAACAAGCTAACGAAGAGCTAATGCGTGCTCAACTTGAAGCAAACGAAATAATTTCAAGCGCAAGAGTTAAAGCTGAAGCAGTTAAGGCTAAAAAAGTAGCAGCTGCAAAAGATGAAGTTAAAACTTTAGTTCATGATGCAAAGAAAGATATTGCACATCAACAAGAGAAGTTTGAACAAGATTCTAAAGAAGCAATAATTACTGTAGCACTTGAAGCAGCTTCAAAAGTTGTTGAAAAAGAAGTTGATAATAAAGTCAACAGAAAAATCATCAGCGACTACGTTAAGGCTAAATAATGTCAGAACATATAAACGGATATGCACTTGCATTATTTTCAATAGCACAAGACGAAAAGAAAATAAAACAATATAAAGAATATTCTTTGGCAACAATAGAAGCCATCGAAGATAACGAAGAGATTATTCACCTTTTAGATTCTAAATCTATAAGTGTTGAAAAAAGACAAGACATAATTAAGAAAGCATTTAAGTCAACAAACAAAAACATGATTAACTTACTGTTTATTCTTGTTGAAAGATCAAAGTTTTATATGACTATTCATATCTTGAAAAAATTCATTAAATTGGCAAACAATATATTGAACATAAAAGAAGGTATCGTTTATTCAATAAAATTTTTAGACGATTCAGAAATGAAAGACGTTCAATCAAGAACTTCTAAGATCCTAGGATACAAAGTTGTTCTTAAAAATAAAATTGATGCTGAATTACTTTCAGGAATCAAGATTATTGTTGGAGATGAAATTATTGAAGATACAGTAATTTCTCGTCTTGAACAAATTAAGTATGAATTACTAAAGAGAGAGGAGAACTAATATGGCTGTTAAAGCAAACGAAATATCTGCAATTTTAAAATCACAGATTAAAAATTACGGTAAGAACTTAAGAACAGACGAAGTAGGTGAAGTTATCACTGTTGGTGATGGTATCGCTCTTGTATCTGGCTTAGAAAATGCTATGTTAGGTGAACTATTAGAGTTTCCTAATAAAGTCTTTGCTATGGCATTGAATCTTGAAGAAGATGCCATTGGTGCCGTTCTTCTTGGTAGAGGAGAATTAATCAAAGAAGGAGATCTTGTAAAGAGAACTGGAAAGATTATTTCTATACCTGTAGGAGACGCAATGCTAGGACGTGTTGTTGATGCCTTAGGTGTTCCTCTAGATGGAAAAGCAAAACCAAAGACTTCAAAAACAAGACCTGCATTCAGAGTTGCTCCCGGGGTTATGACTCGTAAAGAAGTTAACCAACCACTTGAGACTGGGCTTATGGCTATAGACTCAATGGTACCTATTGGTAGAGGACAACGTGAACTAATCATTGGTGATAGACAAACTGGTAAAACAGCTATTGCTCTTGATGCAATCATTAATCAAAAAGGTAAAAATGTAAATGTTGTTTATGTTGCTATTGGACAAAAGAATTCTTCTGTTGCCCAAATAGTAGAAAAACTTAAAAAACATGGAGCTATGGACTTTACAACTATTGTTGTTGCTTCAGCTTCAGACATGGCGCCTTTACAATACTTAGCTCCCTTTTCAGGAGTTACTATTGCTGAAGAATGAATGGAAAATGGAAAAGACGTATTGATAGTTTATGATGATCTTTCTAAACATGCTGTTGCATATAGAACATTATCATTACTATTAAGAAGACCACCTGGTCGTGAGGCTTATCCTGGAGATGTATTCTACTTACATTCACAATTGCTAGAAAGAGCAGCAAGAGTAAATGAAAAAAATGGTGGGGGTTCTATAACAGCACTTCCTATCATTGAAACACAAGCAGGAGATATCTCTGCATATATTCCTACAAATGTTATTTCAATAACAGATGGACAAATATTTACAATGACAGATTTATTTAATGCGGGACAAAGACCAGCGGTTGATGCTGGATACTCTGTTTCACGTGTTGGATCTACAGCTCAAATTAAAGCTATGAAACAAGTATCTTCTTCACTGAAGTTAGAACTTGCTCAATATAACGAAATGGCAGCATTTGCTCAATTCGGATCAGACTTAGATGAATCTACTAGAATGATTTTATCTCATGGGAAAAAGGTTCTTGAACTTATTAAACAAGATCAATACAAACCTTTAACTCAAATAGATCAATCAATTATTCTATTAGCTGCAAAGGAAAGATTAACTAATCCTATCCCTGCATCTGAAATTACAAGATTCAAAAAAGAATTGATTCAATACTTTGATACAAATGTTCAAGCTAAAAAGCTTAAATCATTACTGACTTCTTCGAAAGCATTTGAAGATGATGTTAAAGAACACTTCATATTTACAATTTCTGAATTTATAAAAGTATTTTTAAAATCAGTTGTTCAATATAAAGCTTCTGACAATGATTCAGCACCTACAGTATCTAAACCTTCACCTTTAAAAACTACACAACCAGTTAAAAAAACTGTAGCTAAAAAACCAGCTGCTAAAAAGAAACCGGTTGCAAAGAAAAAAACTGCTTCTAAAGCAAAAGCTAAGAAAAAGTAATGGCTTCTTTACAAGAAATTAAAGCAAGGTTAGGTTCTATAGAGACTACTAAGAAGATAACAAAGGCTATGCAATTAGTTGCAACAGCTAAGTTACAAAAAGCTCAAGGAAACTTAAGCTCAATACAAGAGTATTACACTTCTGTATATGAAACGTTTCAAGACTTACTTGCAAACGTTAAAGATGTTGAAGCATTAATGCCAAAATCAGCAAAGGAATCAACTTTATACATTTTGATTACTTCTGATCTAGGACTATGTGGTTCATACAACTCAAACATCTACAAACAAGTTGATCACTTAGTTAAGTCTAACGATAAGCTTATTGTAATAGGTACCAAAGGTGTGTCACACTACAATGCAATTAATAAGAAAATGCATTTAGAGTTTGACCACGCTGGAGATGAACCTAATTATGAATTCGCATCAGAGATTGGTAAAGAAGCAATTTCTTTATTCCTTACTGGTGAGATAAGCTCAATCAAGTTAGTACATACTAAATTTATTAACTCAGTTACTTTTGAAGCAAACACAACTCAGTTGTTACCTGTATCAAAAGAAGATGCTAAAAAGAAAGAAGGACAGATTTCAGGATTAATGGAATTTGAACCCTCAGCAGAAAAAGTATTATTGGGTGCTATCCCGTTATACGTGTCAGCAATGATATTTGGATCAATGGTTGATTCTAAAGTATCAGAGATGTCATCACGTAGAACAGCAATGGAAAGTGCTACAGATAATGCTGAAGATATAATTGATCATTTAGATCTTCAATACAATAGAGCGCGTCAAGCTGCGATTACACAGGAAATTTCTGAAATCGTTGCTGGAGCAGACTCGGAATAAGGAGGTATTATGGCAAAACAAACAAACAAAGGAAAAGTTGTTCAAGTATTGGGACCCGTCGTTGACGTTAGGTTCTCAGATACTAAACTACCTAATCTATTAAACGCTTTACATATTAAAGTCGGAAAAGAAACTTTCACAATGGAAGTTGCTCAACATATTGGTGATGACACAGTTCGTTGTATTTCTATGGGAGCAACAAACGGTTTAGTTAGAGGTATGGAGGTTATCGATACAGGAGCTCCAATTTCTGTTCCAGTTGGAAAAGAAGTTCTAGGAAGAATGTTTAACGTTCTTGGAGATCCTATCGATGAGAAACCAGCACCTAAAGCTAAAAGATCACCTATACATAGAGCAGCTCCTAACTATGAAGATCAAAGAACAACAGCTGAAGTTCTTGAAACAGGAATTAAAGTTGTTGACCTATTAACACCTTATGCAAAGGGTGGAAAGATCGGACTATTTGGTGGAGCTGGTGTTGGTAAGACTGTTCTTGTTCAAGAACTTATTAACAACGTTGCTACACAACATGGTGGACTTTCAGTATTTGCTGGAGTTGGAGAAAGAACTCGTGAAGGGAATGACTTATTCTTCGAAATGGAAGCTGCAGGAGTTTTAAATAAAACTGCACTTGTGTTTGGACAGATGAACGAACCTCCCGGTGCCCGTATGAGAGTTGCTCTGTCAGGACTTACTATGGCTGAGCACTTTAGAGATGAATTCGGACAAGACGTTCTTCTATTTATAGATAACATCTTTAGATTCACTCAAGCTGGTTCAGAAGT
>JAOZTM010000006.1:0-9921 GCA_029942215.1 Metamycoplasmataceae bacterium
TTATAATATATACACATATGAATATACATACAGAGTCGTGGAGCTTAGCAGCTATGAAACGAGCCAACCCCTCATTAGAGGAAGGTGGATAGTAAGTCACAATTGTGAAACATGTAATAACTTACCCTCCAAGCTCCGCTTCTGTATAGAAAAGGAGTTTTTATGTACAAAAATTTATTTACCTCAGAATCAGTAGGAGCTGGACACCCAGACAAAATCTGTGATCAAATCTCAGATTTAGTTCTTGACAAGGTTCTTGCTCAAGATAAAGATGCAAGAGTTGCCATAGAAGTTATGGCTTCAAACAAGCTTATTATTATAGGTGGAGAATTAACAACAACTGGATACGTTGATGTTGTTGCTGCAGCTTGAGAAATTTTATTAATCTTAGGTTTTAAAGAAAATGATTTTACGATTATTTCGAACGTAAATTCTCAATCTCCAGACATCAATCAAGGAGTTGATAAAGATGGCGGAGAAATAGGAGCTGGTGATCAAGGAATCATGTTTGGTTATGCAATTAACGAAACTGAAGAATTGATGCCATTACCAATAACTTTAGCTCATGCATTAGCTGAAAGAGCTGAGAAACTAAGGCTTTCAGGAGATTTCAAATATGCGAAGTCAGATTTAAAATCACAAGTTACAATCGATTATTCTGGAGAAACTCCAAGAATAGATACTGTATTAATGTCAGTTCAACATGCAGAAGATTTTGATGAAAAAGAATTCAAAAATTACATTGAAAACGAGATCATGAAACACGTTGCTAGAGACTATAAATTGAATGAAGATTTCAAAATCTTTATTAACCCAACAGGAAGATTTGTTGTTGGTGGACCAGTAGGAGATACAGGCCTAACTGGAAGAAAAATTATAGTAGATACTTATGGTGGAAAAGGTAGACATGGTGGCGGAGCTTTCTCTGGAAAAGATTATACAAAGGTAGATCGTTCTGCAGCATATGCAGCAAGATGAGTTGCTAAAAATATAGTAGCTGCTGAATTAGCTACTGAGGTTGAAATTCAATTAGCCTATGCAATAGGAATAAGTAAACCAGTATCAATAGCAATCGAAACATTTGGTACGGAAACTGTTGATAAAGCTAAAATAGAAGCTGCAGTTGATAAAGTATTCGACTTATCACCTCAAGCGATTATTGAACACTTAGATTTGAAGAGACCTATATATAGTGAAACATCAACATTCGGACACTTCGGAAGACCAAATAAAAATTTCTCATGAGAGAAACTTGATAAAGTAAATGAACTTAAAGAAATGGTTAAATAAAAAAAGCTTAAGCAGCTTTTTTATTTCCCATAATCATTCCGTATAGTAGGAATAGAGCAGTAACACCATTAATTGACATTGTAACGATAACTGAAGTTGTTCAATCACTTTGTGGTCTTAGTGCAGTTACGAATACCAATATAAATATGAATAAGAATAATTGGAATAAGATGAATGCTGCAAATCCTCTTGGTTTCGCCATTGCAAATATTGCGAAGATAACTTGTAATACTGCTGCAGATAACATTAATGATGGAATGACTATTTCATTAACACCTGCTATCTTAGGAACTATTGCAAGATGTGCACCTATTTTAGACAATGGATCAATTGTATCTGTTAATACTAATATTGCTAATAATGCCATTGTGAATGAAACTATTCCTGTAATCAAGGCTAGAAAGCCACCAAATTTTCTCATAAATTCTCCTTTGAACTTTTAAGTATTATAACACTTTATTTAACAAAACTTCTAATTGCTATCATTGCAGCATTGTCTGTAGTGAATTTTTTTGACGGTATCAACGCTTTGTTTCCAAACTCAGATTCAATTTCTTTTCTTAATGAATCGTTTGCAGAAACTCCTCCACCTATTATTACTGACTTGAAGTCTTCTTTAGAAAATGCTTGCTTAGTTTTATCAATCAAGTTTGAAACAACTGCTCTTTGGAATGATGAAGCTATGTCAGCCTTATCAATATTTCCTTTTTGATTTTCATTGTGAATGTAATTCACTACTTTAGTTTTTAGGCCTGAAAATGAAAAGTCAAGATCGTCAGTACTTTTGATAGAGAAGTCAATTGTGCCTTCTACACCTTCTGATATCTTTTGGATTGCAGGTCCACCCGGGAAACCAATTTCAAGTTTTCTTGAAACCTTATCAAAGACTTCTCCAGCAGCATCATCTTTTGTTTCTCCCATTAATATAATGTCATTCACAGATTTGACATTTCAAAGTTGTGTATGACCTCCACTTACTATAAGTGCTAAAGCAGGATACTTAATTTCATGTTCAAAACAAACTGCAAAGATATGAGCATGCATATGATTAATTGGAACAACTGGTTTATCTAATGCAAAACCAATTCCATATGCGAATAGACGACCCATTTGTAAAGAACCTATTAATCCTGGAGTTTCAGTAAACGCAATGTGATCAATATCAGAAAGATCTTGTTCTTCTATGAATCTCTTTAATATAAGTGGCAATACATCCGAGTGACTTCTTGAAGCAAGTTCGGGAACTGTTCCACCGTATTGCTTGTGCATTGAAGTTTGAGTGAAAGAAACATCTAGGATTATTTTTTTATCTTCAAATAAAACAACAGACGTATCGTCATGAGATGTTTCGATAGCTAAAATTTTCATTACTTGCCTCCTATCTGAGGTTCTTTAAAATAAGAAGGCTTTGCATATATAGGATCAGATTCTAAAAATGTACTTAAGTACTTTTCAGGATTTGCAATCATATCTTCATAAGGAACGATTGAATCTTCTTGAAAATCTTCAAGTGAGATTATTGTTGTTCTATTAACTACACCTTGATATGACTTTTCAGATTTAGCATCAATAAAATAAGTTCCTGGTGTTCCACCAGAAATAAAACTTAAAGTATCAGTTACAAAAAGTTTTGCATTCGTTAGTTGACAAATTGTTCTTATAAAAGTCAAGGCAGTTCTTGCTCCCATAAAAGATCCGGGCCCTGAAGTTACATAAAACTCTTTGATATCTTTTGTTGAAATATTTGCTTCTTTTAAAATCTCTTCAAAAGCAAAAGGAAGACGGTCGGCCTTCTTTTGAATTGTTTCATTAATAAAGGCTATTGTCTTTTCGTCTTTAACAATAGTTATAAATAAGTTTTTTATTGAAGTATCGATTAATAGTTTCATGTATAAATTATAAAGAAAAAAACCCGAAGGTTTTTTATTGTGGTTTTAATTAAGCTACAACGTTAACGTTTGTTGCTCTTTCTTTACCATCAACTGTTTCTATTTCGAATTCTACTGAATCGTTTTGATTCAGAGTTCTGAATCCGTCGCCTTGAATAGCTGAGAAATGTACGAATACGTCTTCTTCTCTACCTTCAACTCCGATGAACCCAAAACCTTTAGATTCGTTGAAAAATTTAACTGTTCCTGTCATGTGATGCTCCTTTACTTATATACAAATTATTTCAAGATGTATGCTCACATTATATTACAAAAATTATTTTCCTAAACAAAAATTTGAAAACATATCATTTAACAGGTCTGCTTGTTCTGCTCTTCCAAGAATGTTTGCTAAGTCTTCTCAAGCTTTTTGAATATCAACAATAACAACGTCAGGTGTTTCACCTTTTGACAATGAAGTTAACGCTTCTTCTATAGATAGTAGTGAAGAGTTAAGTAATGATAATTGTCTAGTATTATTAATTATCTTTTCATCTGATATATCAATATTTTCATAAATAGAACTGATCGCATCTGTCAATTCTTTAATGTCATTGTTCTTTGCAGAAATTGAAATTCCCTCAGTTTTAGAAATATCTGATTTGTTAAATACTTTTATATAAGGCTTTGCCTTTGAAACTTGTTCAAGTTGTAAATCATCTTCTGAATTCATATTTGAAGGATCAATCACATGGATTATAAGATCTGCAGTTTCAATTTGCTCTAATGACTTTTTAATTCCTAATTGTTCTATTTCGTTTGAAGTTGAATGAACACCTGCTGTATCTTTAAAGTTTAAAAGAACTTGGTCAAGTTGCATAGAACCTTCAACAATATCTCTAGTAGTTCCTGGTACATCTGTAACGATAGCTTTGTCTTCATTTAATAAAGCATTTAGTAAAGATGATTTACCTGCATTTGGTCTTCCAACAATCGCAACATTTACACCTTCAAAAATATGTCTTGCTGACTTTGATTTATTTAACACTTCAAGAATTTTCTTTTTAACATCAGTCAATTTTGGAATTAAATTTTCTGTATTCAAAGTTTCAATATCATCGTACTCAGGATAATCGATGTTAGTTTCGCACGTAGCAATAATTGTAAGAAGATCTTTTTTAAGATTTTCAATTAATTCCGAAGTCTCTCCACCAAATTTATTTACAGATATTTTTGCTTGCTCATCTGTCTTTGCAAAAATCAAATCATGGATAGCTTCAGCTTTAACAATATCCATTTTCCCATTCATGAAAGCTCTTCTTGAGAACTCTCCATTTTCAGCAAGTCTAGCTCCATTAGCCAGTAATAGTCTCAATATATTATTAGAATTGACAACTCCACCATGCGCGTTTATCTCAACAATGTCTTCCCCTGTAAAAGTTTTATCACCCTTGAATCAAGAGATTAAAACTTCATCAACTTTAGTTTCTCCGTCTAATATAAAACCATAAGTAATAGTTCTATCTGTTCCTGTTTTTCCAGAAAATATTTTCTCAACAATTGAAAAAGATTCAGGACCTGAAAGTCTGATTATTGAAATTGGTTGATTCACCATTCCTGATGAAATTGCTGCGATTGTATCTAACATGCATTTATTATAATAAAAAAATAACAACTTGTGTTATTCTGGTTTATTTAATTTCTTGAACATGTTTTGTTTATATACTTCAACACCTGGTTGGTTGAATGGATTAACACCTTGTAAGTAAGCTGTCATAGCAACTGCTCTTTGGAAGAAGATTGCAAGCTCTCCGAAGTTATAAGCATCCATCTTATCAATTTCGATATGAATGTTTGGAACTTTACCAACTCTAGCGTGAGCTTCAGTTGTAGCTTCGAATGCAACAGTGTTAACATCGTGAACTGTTTTTCCAGATAGATAATTTAAGTTATCTAAGTTCTTATCGTTTTCAATAATTTGAACATCGATGTTTGGAACTGCTGTAGTAATAACTGTTTCAAAAAGAACTTTAGATCCGTCTTGAATAAATTGTCCTAATGAATGTAAGTCTGTTGAGAATACAGCTGAAGCCGGGAATAAACCTTTTTGGTTTTTACCTTCTGATTCACCAGCAAGTTGTTTTCATCATTCGTTAAACATTCTCATTTGAGGTTCGTATTGAACCATAAGTTCAACTGCATATTTCTTCATTAAAATAGTTCTAGCAACTGCATATCTATAAGCATCATTATTTAATATAGTATCAGGTGAATATTTCTTGTGAGCAACTAAAGCACCCTTCATAACTGCGTCTATATCTACACCTGCGAAAGCCATAGGTATTAATCCTACAGGAGTTAATACTGAGAATCTTCCACCAACATTTGTAGGGATAGCGAATAATGTATACTCATTTTCCTTAGCCATTTTAAGTAGTGCTCCGTGGTTAGGATCTGTAGTAGCAATGATGAAGTTTTTAGCAACATTCATTCCAACTTTTTCTTCTAGTAATTTTTTGAATAATCTAAAAGCAATTGCAGGTTCAGTAGTTGTTCCAGATTTTGAGATTATGTTAATTGCAAAGTTTTTATCTTGAACGTAAGCAAGTTTTTGAGCAAGGTTAGTTGAAGAGATTGATTCACCAACAAAGATAACTTCTGTTTCATTCTTAATTGGGAATTCTCCGTTAATCATTTCAATTGCAGCTTTAGAACCTGAGTATGAACCACCGATTCCGATAACAACTAAAACATCAACTCTTTCCTTTTTAAGGTTTTTAACAACAGACTTGATTTTTTCAAATTCAATCTTGTCATAATTTACAGCAAGATCTTTTCATCCTAAATACTCGAATCCATCTGATTCTAGTCTTTCCATTGAACGTGCTAATTTCTTAACGTTAACTTGATACTTTTCAATAGCTGTTTCGTTTACTGCGTTTGTTAAATCTAATTTAATCATTTTTTGCCTCCTCAAGCGTATTACTTAATAAATTTCCGAATCCGTTTTCTGTCTCTTTAATATTAAACCTAAATGGGCTTTTTAAATATCTAGGAACTATTTTTTTTCAAGATAGTCTTAATTCACCTTCAACTTCAATAACTAAGAAGTTGTGAATTTCTCCTTCTTCAAACATTGAAGCCAGTGAATTTACATAATAATCAGAGATTTCAGATACATGAACCAACATTGTTTTAGTATCAAGACATCTTACGATTACGCTGGTAGTTCCAACTTTAACGATTTTAGCTTCTACAACATCTCCTGCTTGCATTATAGATTTACCTTTTTATCTTTTAATGGTGTTTCACTTTCAATATATGTCATTGGAATTTCTGTTTCCATATAGTTTTCACCATATCAAGTAACTAACAGATCTTTATATTCTTTAGGTGCAGGAATCATTAGTGAGTTGAATTTTAAATCAACTGTTTCGAATGATAAGTTGTGAATTCAGTTCTCAATTAAAGCATCTCTTCTTGTTGTAATTTTGTAAAAACCTTCATTTTTATCAACATTAAGGTCATTAATTGCATGTTTTATGTTGTCGTTTCTAAAAGTAGCTTTGTTTCAAGCCATTCTAGAAAGTGATCTATATTTCTTAATACTTTTAATAGTTGAAGGAACCACAACTGAGATAACTATAAACGGTTGAGATGTTTCAAGTTCTGATGAATCATTAACTCAAATACTTTCTAGTTTCTTATAAGATGAACTAAATGAAGAATCAACGATTCTTTTCGGATTCATTCTTAAAAGCTTTTGATATGAAGCTGGAGTCATCATTACTTTGAACTTATCAGATCAAGGAATAAACCCACCATGTCTTACCATTCCTAAAAGTGTTGATTTGTCTGCTGCAAATCAAATATCGTTCTTTTTACAGATGTCTGCAAATTCTTTTATAAAGTCTATCATTTCAGTTCTATTATTTTTCATGCTTAAATTATACATTTTTTTACTCCTCGCAATATATGTTTTAATAGGTATTTTTGATATAATAAATAGCGAAAAGAGGAAACATGAAAAATAATCTAAAAACTACACTTTTAGCTCTAGGTTCTGTTGCTGCAATTGTAGCTCCAGTTGCTGGAGTTGTTGCCTGTTCAGGTAAAGGTGATAACTGAGACGCTCCTGCTGAGACAGAAAAAGCTTTTGATGACTTCACGTATGCCGATTTAAATAGAAAGTCTGATGAAACTTTAGGGGAAGCAGAAACATCAAGTCTTAATACAGTAAGTGAAAGACTTTCTCGTTTCTTATACGAAAAAGAAACAGAAGCTTCTTTCCAAGCTCAAATTGATCAGTTCAAATGAGAAATTTTTCAAATAAGAACAAACATTGTTCAAACTCTTAATTCAACACAAGCTTATAAAGATCAGATTGCAAAAGTTACTCTAACATTGCCAGCTGAAAAAATTACGCTTGCAAAAACTAATGAAACAAGAGAAGCGGATTCACAAGACCATGCAACTGATATAACTGAATACACAAAATGAGCTGCTGAAGTTCTTGCACTTTCAGAGAATGAAGCTGAACAAGATAAAATTATTGAAGCTGCTAAAGCAACTGAGCCGACCGACACTGCTGCTGCATCAACAAAAGCATCTGCATTTGAAGATCTATTCAAAGAAATTGATGATATCAACGATAAAATCGAGTTCATTGAAAACAGTATTAAAAATGGAACAACTGATACAGATGATTTCAAAGCAAGTGATTACTCAATGATTTTATTATCAATGGATAAGATTGCAGAAAACGAAGGAAAGATTTATGATGATGCAAAAAATGCATTCATAAATACTTTTGGTGATAAAGCTGAAGGTCAAGAAAAATGAATTTCAGAAGAAAGAGCCAAAAAATATAACGGAGCTTCTTCAAGAGCTGAAGCAATCGAAATCGGTGTACAAAGAAGAATCCAAAATTCAGCTTTAGTTTCACAAAACATTTCAATAATCTCTTCATATACAAGAGAGCAAATTTTATGAATAGAATCAGATGTTGCAAATGGATTCCAATTCTTAAAAGATGCTATTAAAGATGGATTCGCAGTTGCTGAAAATAGTATGACTGCAGATATGTCAAGTAGATCACTTACTGATAAAGTTTGATTCTATGGAAGTCAATCTCTTATTGAAGAAAACAGAATCATTAAAGATAATTGAGACACATCATGAAGTCCTGCAACTTCAGGTGTTGATAATGCAATTTATAAACACATCCTATTGTCAGCTACGCCGTCGCCAGATGGAGAAACACTTCCTTGAGTTGTTCCAGAAGCAACAATTAGAAACATGTTCCAATACAACCCATTTGATCCAAACAATCATGTTTATCAAAGTATTTCATCATTATGAGAAGATACAACTAAAGAGGGACCAACAGATCACTTTATCAGATCATTCTCAGATAACGGCGGAACAAAAACTAAAGGTGGTTCTTTAGGAATCATGGGTAAAGGTTCAATCGGCGCTGGTTTCACTCCTGGATTCAGTCTTGGAACATTAGCTTATTCATCTGCAACACCAACATCAGGAACTATTTACCAAGGACTTGAAACTGCATTCGCAGATGCTTACACAGCCGTTATGACTTCAAGTGTTACAAACATACAAACATTTAATCAAGAGTTCGATTCAATTCTTGCTGATCCAGATAGAAAAGCAGCAATGCTTAGAATTGTTGGAGAAAAAGTTAGAGATGCATTAGGTGCTACAGATGGAAGAGACTTAGTTTACTTAGAGGCAAATGCAGCAAGTGGAGATACAAGATACTTAGTAACATCTAAAGACGGTATTCATTTCATAACAGAAGCGGCCCTAGACAAAACTGACACTGTTGCTTCACAGATTAAAGAACAAATATTATTAGTTGCTGAAGAAAAATCTGCTTCTGCTGATCAATATGATTTATCAAAATTCTTACAAAAACTATTAACAAGAGAATCATTAATTACAACTAAACTTGGAGAAACAGGAGCTGACGAATTTGGTAAAAAATTCGAAGAATATTTGGATACACTTTCAGATGAAGAAAAATCAAATAAAACAACTGCAGATTATATTGATGATATTTTAGAGAGTCTAAAAAGAACTGCGGATTCTGAAGCTTCTAATTTAGCTATTGAATACTCAGCTGCAAACTCAGCTTGATTATTAAGTCAATTTGACGGTGGATTTGTTGATCAATCAACATTAGCACCAGACGCTATATATGCTGCTGTATATGTTTTAGCGGGGGGTAACTAATATGACAAATTTCAAAAAAATAATTTTAGCACTTGGATCTGCAACTGCAATAATCGCACCAGTGGCAGGAGTTGTAGCTTGTTCTTCTAATACAACTATGGGTGATGATGAATCAAAAATCCTTAACTTCCTTAAGTCAGCAAATGGGAAAGAAGTTTTAGCAACTATCTGAGCTGAAAAAGCTATTGAAGATATTGCATCTAACAATTCTGATTACAACTTACTTACAACAACAGCTACATCTACAGAAGATATTATTTCTGAATGAAGAAAAGAACTTACAAAAGCATTCATAGTAGAAAAATTAAAAACTGAACCAAACTTCTTAGTAGGTCTTTCAAATGCAATCTTCAAAATTGATGGAGATGCAACTTTAAAAACAAACTTATTAAATGCAGGTTTTAACAGTTCATACTTAACAACTAATTACGCAACAGCTTCAGGGAACATAATTACAGATCAAGCAAATTTTGATTTACTTTACCCAATCTTAAATGCTATCGATACTTCT
>JAOZTM010000006.1:10021-19607 GCA_029942215.1 Metamycoplasmataceae bacterium
AGATCAAGCAAATTTTGATTTACTTTACCCAATCTTAAATGCTATCGATACTTCTACTGCAACAACTCAAACAACTACAGCTCCAACAACACCAGCTACAACAACAACTGGAACTGGAACACCAACAGCTGCAGCAGTTAATCCTAATGCTAAATTCTCACAACTAGGATTTGCACAAGAGATTAATAGATTAATTATTGTTAAGGCTTATTTATCATTAAACAAGGCTCAATGAGAAGAAGTATTCGCTTCTAAAAATGCTGACGCTTCAGATTCTGATGATGTAAACCATACAATGACTCTTTCTACAACTGAAGAAAAAATTGATGAAGGTGAAAACTTTATATTAAACAAGTACGCATTAGAAAACAAATTCGGTTTCCAATGAGAAATATCATTAACTGATTCATCTGACACATTTGCTTTCAGAAGTCAAAACACTCCTTTTGATAGCGCTGCAGCAATTGCATCTCTTACAGAAACAACAGGACCAACAAATACAACAGTTGCTGACTTTGGAACTTACTCAGAAAAAAATGCGAAGTATCATGATGGACTTGATGTATTTGTAGCAGGTACTGGAACTGACGCCCTTGATTCAACTAACATTACTGCATTCAAAGCAATGTCTGGATACAGAGGGTTAGTAAGATTACCAGTAGGAGAAGGTCAACTTGATTTTGATCAAACTAATTTATTAGATGCAGCAACTACTGCTAATAAAGACTGGGGATTCATTTGAGATAAGGACATCACAGACACAGATATTCAATACTATGATGGAACAGCTGCAGATCCTAATGCTGAGCCAGTTAAATTAACAGCAGTAATTGCAGCTTTACCTAGAGTGAATGAAGATGGAAAATTAACATTAAATCCATTAAAAGATGCTGGAACATCAGCTGAATCAGCGATGGGTACAGTTGAATTTGATTTAGATATCCTATCAACAATGTTCGCAATCAA
This sequence comes from Metamycoplasmataceae bacterium, assembly GCA_029942215.1. Classification (GTDB taxonomy): domain Bacteria; phylum Bacillota_I; class Bacilli_A; order Mycoplasmatales; family Metamycoplasmataceae; genus Mycoplasma_O. The sequence continues at coordinate 10,988 of JAOZTM010000006.1, forward strand.
ATCACCAAACTTGTTTACTGAAGCAATGACATACTTCACAAATAGAGAAATAGATCCTATTGAAGTAGAAGTACATGATCAATATATTCAAGACATGCTTGAAGACGAAGGTATTGGTTACATAAAATAAAACACCAACAATTAAGTTCGTGTTTTTTTATTTAATTATTTCTTTATTCATAAATGGAATTAATACTTTAGGAACCGATATTGTTCCATCAGCGTTTTGATAATTTTCTAAGATAGCAGCCATAACTCTATCGATAGCAAGACCAGAACCATTTATAGTAGAAGCAAATGCATTCTTACCATCTTCATCTTTATATTTAAGAGAAGCTCTTCTAGATTGGAATGTTCCGAATGATGATACTGATGATGTTTCTCTATATCTTTTTTCAGAAGGAATTCAAACTTCAAGATCAATTGTTCTTTCAGCTGAGAATCCTAAATCACCTGTACATAATTCTAGTTCTTGATATGGAAGTTCAAGCGCTTCAAGTATTCCTTTTATTTCTGAATGAGTCTTATTGAATTCAGCTTCAACATCTTTAGGGTTAACAATCTTAACTACTTCAACTTTGTTAAATTGGAAACCTCTAATAAGACCTTTCATATCTTTACCGCCTGATGATGATTCGTCTCTAAAACATGGTGTATATGCAGTTAATGCGATAGCTTTAGATAAATCTAAGATTTCACCAGCATAGAAATTTGTTAATGGAACTTCAGCAGTTGGGATCAATCATTTGTCTGAACCTTCAACTTTAAATAAGTCATCAGCAAACTTTGGAAGTTGACCTGTACCTTGCATTGTTTTTGTAGAAACTAATAAAGGTGGAATGATTTCTTTGTATCCATTTTCTGTATGAGTATTAAGCATGAAATTTTCAAGAGCTCTAACTAATTTAGCTCCATCACCAATATATGATCAGAATCTAGTTCCTGAAATTTTTACTGATCTTTCAAAATCAACAATATCTAACTTAGTTGCAATTTCATAATGAGGAATAACATCTTCAATTTTTCCTTTACCAAGATCTCCGTGTTCTTTAATTAAAACGTTTTGATCTTCATCATCACCAATTGGAGAAATTTTTGAAGGAATGTTTGGAACAGTTAAAAGAAGTTTATCAATGTCTTCATTAACTTTAACTTCGTTGTCTTTGATTTTGTCAATCTCAGTTTTGATTTCGGCAACTTGTGCAAGAATATCATCAGCAGAGTTTCCTGCAGCTTTTGCAACTCCAACTTCTTTTGAAAGAGTATTTCTTTTACTTTCTAGTTCTTGTAACGCTGGCATTAGATTAGATCTTTTTTCTGAAAGAGAAATAATTTCGTCTATTACAGAAACATCAAAGCCCCTTGTTTTAAGGCTTGCTTTGATTTCGTCTGTGTTTTTAACTATTTCTTTAAGGTTTAACATAAGTTAATTTTACATTAAAAAAAGAACCTTACTCATTTTCTGATTCTTTTATATATTCATTTGCGATTTTAAGAATCTCTTCTGGTGATGAATTATCAGTCTTGATTTTCTTGTAATTGATACCAAACTTTTCAAATATTTCTGTCATGTGTAATTCATATTCCTTGATATGCATTTTGAAGAACTCTTCGTTTTCTTGGAAATTCTTTACCTCAACATCTCTACCTCTTAAGAAAATTCTTTCTTTAAACGTATCTCATTCCATTGTTAATAAAATGTAAAGCTTAGGTTTTCCATGGAGTTCAATTAATCCATTAACTTCTTTTTCTCATAACTTATAAAACTTCTTGTAACCGCTTTCAGAAATATTTCCTTTTGCAAATCAAAGTGATTCGAAAATTGAACGATCTAAAACATGAGTTGTAATAGTGTTAGAAAACTCTTTATATTTCTTGATTCTTTCAATAAGGAAATAGAACTCAATAACATCAGATGAAACTCTTCCACTGCTGTATGTTTCTTCAAGCATTAAGTCTTGTAATTTATCGTTCTCATTTAACTCAGGAACCTGAGGAAAATCAATTGCAGAAACAAGTGTAGATTTACCGGCAGAAATTGGTCCACCAACAACAATTAAATTTGCTTTCATTAAATTACCCCCTCTTCTTTTAGGGCTTTTTTAGCTTCATCAATAATTTCTAAGTTGTTCATAACATCAGTGTTTATCACCTTATAGCTTATGTTATGTTCTTTAAGAAGCTTAACCATGAAGTCTTCATATCCATCGATCATCTTTTTAAAGTAGTCTTCATTGTCTGAAAAGTTTTCAAACTCTAGCATTGATTTTCTTGAGAAAACTTTTTCTTTAAAAGTCTCTCATGAACAAGTAAGAATTAGATACATTTTTGGTAATCCAATTTCTTCTTTTAATTCTTTTAATTTAGATTCTCAAATTGAATAATAATATTCTCATATATTGTTATTTTCAGTAAGTAATAATTTAGCTAAAAATAAGTCTTCAAAAATCGAACGAATAAAGACATGTGTTTTTTCTGAGTTAGCTAATTTTTTATATTTGTTGAATCTTATAAATAAAATATCTAACTGGAAAATTTGAGATGCTGTTGCATCACCTTTATACATTTGGTTTAATAATAAATTTTGCAACTTATCGTTTGAGTCAAAATCTTGAACTGGAACGAATGGAAGTGAACCTACTAAATTCGATTTACCTACAGCGATTGGTCCGCCGATAACAATTGAATTTGAAAGTTTATTCACATTGGCTCCTTTTTTTGGTGTTTTAAAAAACATTTGGTGCGCTCGATAGGAGTCGAACCTATGACCTCTCGGGCCGTAACCGAGTACTCTATCCAGCTGAGCTACGAACGCCTATGGAGGCGCCAACCGGATTCGAACCGGTAATCAGGGTGTTGCAGACCCATGCCTTAGCCGTTTGGCCATGGCGCCATTTATTCATCCCTAATATTATATATAATATATCTATGGTTTCTAATACTTTACTAACAATTGTGGCTATTCCACTTATATTCTCATCAATGCTTCTTTTAGGAAAATATATTTCTAAATCGCAAGAGATTTTTATAAACAATAAAGCCGGTTCATTTATGACTGGTGCGATTGTTTATTTATTCGTAACGTTTGTTGTTCTATTCCCGTTCATGTGAACCAACCTTGGAATAACCTATTTCATCATCATCTTCATGATTAAAGAAGCCTTGTTATATATCTTCTTGATCACCAACATGGAATTCAAAATAAATTGAAAAACCTTAAGGTGACTTGGAACTCTTATAGTTACATCAATTTTAATTACAGTTATTTACAATCTAGGAATTACTAAATATGTTTCAATAAATACTTCACCGAATCAAATAGGTAACTTCCTTTCTTGAGATAAGATGGAATCAATATTTGAGAGCTTCTTTAAGATGTCATCTTCATACGCAAAGAACTGATTCATGACAATGATCGTTTCCGGAATTGCTTATGCAACAATAGTTGCCTTTATTAAAGACCTTGTAAATTGACGTGGATTCTGAATAGAATTCTCAGCCTTCATAATACTGATTGTAGTTTTATCGTTGTTCACATTTGGAATTTCACTGTATGCATTGTTAGGAATATTCATAGTTGTTTTCATGATTTTGCTCTCAATTAGACTTGTGGATACATCACGTAGAAGGTATGGTGTTTTATACGGGTTATCAACAATCACTTTATACTCTGCAACACCTCATTTATTGATAGCTGTATTGTTCTTATCGTTAGCGACTATGTCTATTTACACGATTCTTAAGAAACCAAAAAATTCATTATTCTGAGTTCAATTATTTGCTCCTGCAGGAATCGTTGGAGCGCTGTCAATTTATGACTATTCTGAGATACTTGCCTTTGTTACATTTGGTATTGCTTTATTCGCATATGCATTTGTTCTTGCTGCTGGTAGAGCGAAGTTCATGAACAAGATCAATATGTTATTTGAGAAAGCAAGATTCATAATTCCTATTGTAGTTGTTCTTATATTTGTTTTTGTTTCTACAGCCATCTATATTACAACAGGTGCAAAGTTTGATTTCAAAACTATGTTCCCATCAATTGTTTATTCAACCTTCACAAATAGTTTTGCAGAAAATTTAGTTCAAGAAATTTTGTACTACTCATTGCTTGCAATAGGACTTGCTTATATTGGAGTGATTTGATACAAGAGAGAAAAGATCACAACAGTAAGAATGGTTATGATTATCGGTCTTGCAACAGTTCTATTTATATACAACCCAATTTCTAAAGTAATATTCGATGCAAGTTCTTCAACACCATCATTCACATATATGAAATCAATCATCTTCATTCCACTAATAATTATGATCCCTAGAACGTTCGACAAAATCTATAAAAGAAAACACCAAATTGCTTAAGCTTCTTTAGTGTCTTTTTTTTCTACTTTTTTAACTGGCTTCTTCTTAGGTTTTGCTTTAGCTTTTTTCTTCTTTGCGACTTTAAGTTCGTTTGTTGCTTGAGATTCTTCAACTACAACTTTAACTTTCTTTTCTTTAATAAGATCTTTCTTATCAAGATATTCACCTTTAAGAATTTGAGCTACACCAGCGTTTTTATAATTAGGACCAATGTAATCAGTTAATGATTTTAATTTTTTGCTTGAATTTTTCATTGCAACAAATCTCATATAAGGAATTGTTGTTGAGTCGTTCATTGTATCTCCAATGTGCAACATTTTCTTAGTGTTAGTTTCTCCAAGTAAATCTGCAACCTTAAGGTTACCTAAACCTTTAGTTGATTTTTCATGAGTAACTTCAAGTGTTCATCCAGCTGATGATGTAACAACTGATAGTTCTTTAATTTCATTATTAAGGTGTCCAACTAATTTAGCGATTTTAGATTTTCCTTTTCCTCATAAAACAATTTTTAAATATTCTTGGTGAACATCTAAGTTGTAATGATCTTTAGAAACAAATCCGAAGTGCTTAGCAAGCATTCTGTGTTTTCAATTGATTGCACCATAAGCAGCAAGTTCAGAATCAACTTTAAATGATAACTTGTGTTTCTTTGCAAAATCAACAAGCATTATTACTTGTCTTATGTTTAGCTTATCTTCTTTGTAAACTTTACCTTTGTTATCAATAACGATTGAACCATTACCACACACTGCGTATTTAACGTTTGTCATCTTCATGAACTTCTCAACAGTTTGTCCGATTCTTCCTGTTGAAATAATAACTTCTTTTGTTTTAGAAATTTCTTCTATAGCTTTCAAGTTCTCCTCAGAAATTGTGTGAAATCCTTTTTTGTCTTTTGCGTCTAATAATGTTCCATCTAAATCAATGAAAAATATTTTTATGTTTTTGTTTAAATTATTCATATGGAAATTATAAAGAAAACAAACTTTTGTTTGTTACATTTTATTTGGAGCTGATACACCAATTAATTCAAGACCATTAGCGATAACTATTTTTACTGCTTTAGTTAAAGCAATTAGACTTGCTTCTCTTTTGTCTCCAATAAACTTAGTAGATGAATAAAGTGAATTGAATCCTTTAGATATATCTATTAAGTATTGAGGTAATAAGTGAACCTTATGAGTATTAGCAATTGATTCAATCAATGCAGGGAACTTATTAAGTTCATTAATCAATTCAACTTCTGCACCTTGGTATTCAAATTCATCAGCTTCAACTTCTGAAGTCTCTATTAATTTGTTTGCTCTTGCGTGTGTGTATTGAATAGTGAATACTGGATTGTCTTTTGATTTCTCACTTACTTTATCAATAGCGAAATCAAAACTTGAAGAATTAGCTCTATTAACCATATGGAATCTAACTGCGTCTTTTCCTGAAATATCAATTAGTTCTTTAAGGCCAAATGTTGTTCCAGCTCTTTTTGACATTTTGAATTCTTCTCCATCTTTGATTAGCTTAACAAGTTGAACTGTAAGGATATCTAGTTTTTCTTTTTCAAGACCTAGATAACCAAGAGCAACTTCCATTCTTTTAATATATCCAATATGATCTGCTCCTCATATATTAATAAGCTCATCATATCCTCTAGCAAGTTTAACCTTGTGATAAGCAATATCGGGTGTTAAGTAGGTATATTTACCATCAGCCTTGATTAATACCCTGTTCTTATCGTCACCTTTGGCCATTGTGTCCAATCACAGCGCTCCGTCCTCTTCAAACGTATATTTGCTTAAAGATTCAAGCGCGGGCTTTATAAGGCCTTTATCGTACATCTCTTGTTCAGATGAATATAAAGGAATAGAAACTCCCATTGCAGCTAAATGTTCTTTAATAGTTTCTAATAGAAGATTCTTAGCTTTAGATTTGAAAAGCTCAGCAACTTCTTCATATGATGAATCTTTATATTTGTCTCCAAATTCTTCAACAAAGATTTTAGCAACTCCAATAATGTCGTCACCTCTATAAGTATCTTCAGGCATTTCAATTGAAGAACCTAATTCTTGTTGGTATCTTGTGTACACTGCAAGTCCAAGAGTATCTATTTGATTTCCAGCATCGTTAACATAGTATTCTTGATCAACTTTGTTTCCTGCAAAAGCAAGAACATTAGAAAGAGTTGCACCAAGTGCTGCCCCTCTTGCGTGTCCAACATGAAGGTGTCCCGTAGGGTTTGCTGAAACGTATTCAACATTTATATATTTATCTTGAGTTCCTCTTCCAAAGTCTTTACCTTTTGAAATGATTTCTGAAACACTTGAAGAAATAATATCTGACTTAAGGAATATATTAATAAAACCAGGACCAGCAATTTCTAGTCTTTCAATAAAGTCTTCACTTATTAGTTCGATAAGTTTATTAGCAATTTCAGTTGGATTAGAATTAAGTTCTTTTGAAAGCTTCATTGCAATGTTAGTAGAAAAGTCTCCGTGCCCTTTGGCTGGAGTTAATTCAACTTGTGCTGTTCCATTAATTTCTTTAACAGCTTTTTGTAATGATTCTATTATTTGTAATTTCATATAAAAATTATAAGTTAAATTAACTTAGCACTCCATCTTTTTTCAATATTGTTTTTTTATCATTTAATTTAAATTTCTTGTTTCCTTCGGGAGCTTCAATAAAAGCAACGATTGATTTTAATTTGTCAGATGAAAGTTTTACGTTTCCATGTTTTGCATGAACGTACTTAAAGACAATATCAACCTTGTATTTATAAATACTTCTGAAAGACTTAACTGAGAACCCAGACTTCTCTCACTTGATATAGGCGCTATTAACACGCTTATTTTTCTTTTTAAGAATTCTGTTTGACATTCTGAATCATGAAACATAACTCTTTTTCTTTTTCATAGGTCATTTAGAAATGTCATCTCTAATTCTGTTTCTTGTAAGTTTTAAATCTTTGTTAGTTTCATCAACTCCAAATTCAACTCCGGCCTTTTCAAGATCAACAAGAATTTCTTTCTTTCAATATATGTTTATAAAAGGTCTAACAATATTCATTCCATCAATCTCTCTTTTACGTTTGATTCCAAAGAACTCAGGAACTCTATTTGATTCTTGTTGCATGATTGCAGTTTCAAGAAAATCATCTCTATGATGTCCAGTCATTAATCTTGTACATTCTTTCTCTGAATAGATCTCTTTAAAAAACTTGTATCTGATTTCTCTTGCTCAGTTTTCAACATTCCCTACGGGTTTCTTTTTAATTACGAGAGTTCTTAATTCAATATTATTTTTATTACAAAAATCTTCAACAATCTTTTGATCCCTGTTTGATGATTTTCTTAAGTTGTAGTTTACGTGAGCAACGATGATTTTTGATTTCTTATATTCATTCAAAAGAAACATTGAATCAGGTCCTCCACTTACTGCTAATAAATACATAAACAAATTATAAATAAAAACTAAGATTACTTAGTGTTTAGATTTAGCATTGATTTATTTTTTTCACCAGATATAAATGAATCAATAGCTTCCATTATTTTAGGTGTGATTGTTTTTAGTTTCTGAACATCAACTTTTGAGAACTTACCAAGAACATGATTCACTGAATTGTTCTTTCTTCCGATACCTACTTTAAGTCTAGTAATTTCATTAGTTCCTAGTTTAGCAATGATATCTTTCATTCCATTTTGTCCACCAGCTGATCCTTGAGGTTTCATTATTGCAGCCCCAACTTCATGATCCATGTCATCATAGATAACTAAGATGTCTTCTAATTTTATTTTAAAGAACTTAACAATCGCTTGAACACTGTCTCCAGAATTGTTCATAAACGTTTGTGGTTTTAAAAGAATAAAATCATCCCCTTTATATATAAGACCTTGGAATTTTAGTTTTTTGACCTTAACGTCTATTTTATGTGCGTAAGCGTCTAAAACCTCAAAACCTATGTTATGCCTTGTTTTATCGTATTCTGTTCCTGGATTACCCAGTCCAATAATTAATTTCATGTCTCAATTATAACAATAACCATATATAATAGAAAACGTTGTCTAACCGGGCAACCGGAAGAGAGAAAAATGAAATTTAATGAATTAAACCTATCTAAGGAACTTCTAGATACACTAGAACTAATTGGATATAAAGAAGCCTCTCCAATACAAGCACAAGCTATTCCTGTCGCATTAGACGGTAAGGATATTATTGGACAAGCACAAACTGGTACAGGTAAAACTGCTGCCTTCGGAATTCCCAT
>JAOZTM010000007.1 GCA_029942215.1 Metamycoplasmataceae bacterium
CAGTTAAAGAAACTCAAGAATTAAGAAATAACTTAAGAGAAGCTGGAGTTGAACTTAAAGTCTACAAAAATAGATTATTTAAAATCGCTGCTAAAGAAGCAGGATTCGATGATCTAACTACTGATCTTGTAGGACCAAACGCATTTGCTTTCGGTATGGAAGACGGAATCTCACCAGCTAAAGTTCTAGCTAAATTCGCGAAAGAGAATGACGCTTTAAAACTTAAGATGGGAACTTATGAAGGTAAAGTTATCGATGCTGAAGAAGTAATGCAAATTGCTAAACTTCCATCATATGACGAAGCACTTACAATGCTTGCAATGTCAATGCTTTCACCAATTAAGTTTGTTGGTTCAGGACTACATATGCTAGCGACTGAGGGACATTTAGAAGGAGATGCTGAAGAAGCAAAACCGACTGAAGAACCTAAAGAAGAGGCTGCTACTGAAGAAGTAACACCTACAGAAGAAACTGAAGTTAAAGCTGAAGAAGCTGCTCCAGTTGAAGAAACTAAAGAAGAAGCGGCACCAGCTGCTGAAGCTGAAGTTGAAGTAAAAGAAGAAACAGAAGAAAACAAGACTGCTGAAGAAGCAGAGGAAGCTAAAGGAGAATAATATGGCTAAATTAACAAAAGAATCATTTATCGATTCATTAAAAGAAATGAATATTAAAGAAGTAATGGAATTAGTTGAAGCGATGAAAGAAGAATTCGGTATCGACCCTACTGCTGTTGCAGTTGCTGCTGGTCCTGCCGGAGGAGACGCTGCTGAAGCTAAAACTGAATTCAACGTTGTTCTTAAAGCAATTGGTGGTAACAAAGTTGCCGTTATTAAAGCTGTTAAGGCAATTACTGGAGCAGGACTTATGGATGCTAAGAAGATGACTGAATCAGCACCTGTTACTGTTAAAGAAGCAGTTAAAGAAGAAGAAGCAAACACACTTAAAGCACAACTTGAAGAAGCTGGTGCTGAAGTAGAACTTACTTAATTAACTAAAATCTTTACTAAAAAATGCCTACGGGTATTTTTTTTATTTAAATATAAAAATAAGAAAAAAGCACTTTATTTTATTGAAAAATTAGTCTTTTATGGTATTATTAATAAGCAATTTACATATTTACATAGCAAGGTAAAATTGTCAGAAAGAGGTTTCATGTCAACAGCACAGAAATACAAACTTAAAAAGTTTGGTCCAATCAGGAAAAGAAGGGATTACTCTAAAACAGTCAATCACCTTCCAGTAACAGATTTACTCGATATACAAAAGGAGTCATTCGAATGATTCCTATCAAAAGGTTTAAACGAATCTTTTAAATACATTTACCCAATACAATCAACAAATGGGAGAATCAGATTAGAGTTTTTACCTAAGTCATTAAGATTAGAAAAACCTAAGAATGAGCACGAAGCAATACAACTAGCTAAACAAAAAAGCATGACTCACGGAGTTAAGGTTTACGGTAAAGTTAGAAAGATTGACGAAGAGACAGCTGAAATTAAAGAACAAGAAGTTCTATTTGGAGAAATTCCATTGATGACTTCTGGTGGTAGTTTTATCATCAACGGTTCTGAAAAAGTTATCATCTCACAACTTCTAAGATCTCCTGGTGCTTACTACGGAGTTAATGTTAGAACAAGTAAATCATCTGATGGAGAACTGTACAACAGACTAGAACTTATACCGAAACTTGGTTCATGAATCGGTATTTACCACAGAGTAACAGGAACATCAACTGATCACGTTAAAGTGTCAATTGATAAATTTAAAGCTGTTCCCGTATCAACAATGCTTAGAGCATTCGGAATGTCAAAGGAAAATATCCTTGACGTTTTTGGTACATCTGACATCATGTTAGAAACTTTAAGAAAAGATAAAAAAGTTACTGAAGACGAATGTCTTGAGCAACTACATGGAATTCTTAGAAGAGGAGATCGTATTACGGCTGAATCTAAAAAGAACCTTTTCCCAAATATTCTTTTCAACAGAAGAAGATACAATCTTTCTGAAACAGGTAGATACACATTAAACAGAAAACTTAATCTTGTTGAAAGACTTACAGACACAATTCTTGCTGAAGACCTTAAGGCTGCAGGTAAAACTTTATACAAAGCTGGTACTGCAATCGATTTCTCACTTGCTAAAGAAATCCAATCACAATTTGATGCTGGTGTATTAAAGACTGTTAAGATGCCTGGTGTTACAAAAGAAATCTATGGTTCATACCTAGAAGAAACACCTTCACTTGCTAAAAAGATTAAAGCTACTCTTGTTAAAGTTAACAAGACTAAAGCTGATTTCACAAACGGTGTTGCACCTCTTAGAGTTTATGGAAATATTCCTAACCTTAATGACAAGTTCATTCTTGTTACAGATATCATGGCTTCAATTTCTTACTACTTCAACCTTGCAGAAGGTTTAGGTCAAGATGATGATCCAGATTCACTTATCAACAAAAGAGTTGTTACAGTTGGTGAACAATTACAAAACCAATTCCAAATTGGTCTTACTAAATTAGAAAGAAACGCTAAAGAAAGAATGTCTTCAAAAGATCCTGAAGAAGTTTCGCCTAAGAACGTTACAAATAACAAGGCGATCTTTAACCAGTTCAAATCATTCTTCAACTCATCACAACTTTCACAGTTCATGGATCAAATGAATCCACTTGCTGAGATTGCAAACAAACGTAGACTAACTTCGTTAGGGCCTGGTGGGCTTAATAGAGATACTGCTTCATTTGAAGTACGTGATGTTCATACAACACACTACGGACGTATCTGTCCAATTGAAACTCCCGAGGGACCAAACATTGGTTTGATTCTTAACTTTACTAACTACTCAAGAGTTAACGCTCTAGGATTTATTGAAACACCATACTTCCCAGTTAAAAATAAAGTTGTTCAAAAGAAAGCTGTTTATTTAACTGCTTTCCAAGAAAGAGGATTCTCATTTGCACAATCTTCAATTGACTTAGGTTCTAAAAACGAAATTACACAAAAAACAATTACAGTTAGAAAAGATTCTGACTATATTATTGTTAAGCCATCTGAAGTTGACTATGTAGATGTTTCATCTAAACAAATGACATCAGTTGCTGCTTCATGTGTACCTTTCCTTGAAAGTGATGATGCTAACCGTGCCTTAATGGGTGCGAACATGCAACGTCAAGCTGTTCCATTACTAAGAGCGGAAGCTCCTTATGTTTCAACAGGTATTGAAGCAGATATTTCTAAATACTCAGCATCTAACATTCATGCTGCAGCAGATGGAACTGTTACATACGTAGATTCAGAAATCATTAAAGTTAAACATGGATCAAAAAATAAAACTTATAGCCTTAGAACTTTCGAAAGATCAAACCAAGGTTCAGTTATAACTCAGAAACCACTTGTTAAACTTGGCGACAAAGTTAAAACTGGTGATGTTCTTACAGATGGTCCTTCATTTGATAAAGGTGAATTGGCTATTGGTAAAAACGTTACTGTTGCATTTACAACATGAAACGGATACAACTATGAAGATGCTGTAATCATGTCAGAAGCACTTGTTAAAGATGACACATTTACTTCTATACATATTGAAGAGCAAACAATCCAATTTAGAAAATCAAAAATTGGTGATGACGAATTAACTTATGAAATTCCAAACACATCAAACTTCTCAAAGAGAAACTTAGACCCAAGTGGAATTATCCAAATTGGTTCTGAAGTTGTTGCTGGAGATGTTCTTGTTGGACGTGTTTCACCTAAAGGTGAAGAAAACCCAACACCAGAAGAAAAGCTTATTGCTGCAATCTTCTCAATGAAGTCAGGTAACTTAAGAGATACATCTCTAAAAGTTAAACACGGTCACGGTGGAACTGTTATCGATGTTGAAATTCTTTCAAGAGATCAAGGAGATAAATTAAAAGATGCAATCGAAATGGTTGTTAAAGTTTATATCGCTCAAAAAAGAAAAATCAAGCCTGGAGATAAAATGGCTGGACGTCATGGTAACAAAGGTGTTATTTCAAGAATCCTTCCTGTAGAAGATATGCCTCACTTAGCTGACGGTACTCCTGTAGATATCATGCTTAACCCACAAGGTGTTCCATCACGTATGAACATTGGTCAGGTACTTGAACTACACTTAGGAATGGCAGCTAAAGAATTAGGTGTACACTTCGCTTCACCAGTATTTGATGGAATCAAGTATGAAACAATTACTGAAGTTCTTAAAGAAGCTGACTTACCAACAAACGGTAAGTTTGATCTATACGATCCAACTTCAGGTGTTGTATTTGATAACAAAGTTTCAGTTGGTTCTATGTACATGATTAAACTTGCACACATGATCGACGATAAGATGCATGCACGTTCAGTTGGGCCATATTCACTTATCACTCAACAACCACTTGGTGGGAAATCACAAAATGGTGGTCAAAGATTCGGTGAAATGGAAACATGAGCTGTTGAATCTTACGGAGCAACAAATGTTCTACAAGAATTACTTACATACAAATCAGATAATATTGATGGACGTAACAAAATCTATAATGCTTTAGCAAATAATTCTCCACTTCCTAAACCAGGAATGCCAGAATCATTCAATGTTCTAGCTTACGAACTAAGAGGGCTTGGACTTAAAATCGAGTTAGATATTAAGGAAGGTGATAAGTAATGTTAAAATCAAGATCATATGCAAAAATTAAAGAAAATCAAATTAACTCAGTTAAGCTATCTTTAGCTACAGCTGAAGATTTCAAAGAATGATCTCACGGTGAAGTTACTAAACCTGAGACAATAAACTATAAAACATTTAAGCCTGAAAAATTAGGTCTATTTGACGAAGTTATTTTCGGACCTGCAACAGACTTTAAATGTCCTATTTGTTCTACTAAATATAAGAGATCAAACGAAGGTCAAAAATGTGAGAAAACTGACGATTGTAAACTTGTTCAACCAACAATTTTACCTAAGTCTTCTAGAAGAACAAGAATGGGTCACATCGAACTTGCTTCACCAGTGGTACACTTCTGATTCTTCAAAATTGATCACTCAATCATTGCTAAAATGTTAGGGTTAAAAGTTGAAGGAACTTCTAAAGCTCACTCAAAATCAATCATAGAAAATATCATCTACTTCAAGTCACATATCGTACTTGAATCAGGTGGTTTAGAAACTCTTCCAAAAAACATGATTATTGACATCAATAATGCAGCTGTTTTCTATAGAGATACTTTCAAAGAATTACTTATTAAAGCAGTAGCTGATAAAAATAAAGACGCAATCGAAGAAATTGAATTCGCAATCAAAGATTTAGAAGAAACAGCTTCTTCAAAAATCGGTAAAGATTACGGGATTGACTTCTACGAGCTTAACGATATTATCCATGAATATTCAGAAGCAAAAATTGGAACAGGAGCTAAAGCTCTTGAGTACATCCTTTCAAACATCGATCTTAAAGCTGAAGTTAAACAAACTAAACTTGATATCGAAAAACTGAATATTAAAATGGCTAAGTCTACTAAGCACGCAACTCAATTACAAGAAAGAGCTAAACTATACAAACGTTTAACTATTCTTAATGGGTTCGTATCTTCAGGTCAAGCACCTAAAGATATGCTTATTTATAACTTACCAGTTATTCCTGCTGACTTAAGACCTCTAGTACAAATAGATGGTGGACGTCACTCAACATCAGATGTTAATGAACTATATAGAAGAGTTATCATCAGAAACAATAGACTTAAAAAGTGATTCGATCTTGAAGCACCTATTTTGATTATTCAAAATGAATTACGTATGCTACAAGAATCAGTTGATGCTCTTATTGATAATACTCGTAAGAAACCTCAACCAGTTATGTCTAAAGACAACAGACCATTGAAATCTATTTCAGATGCGTTGTCAGGTAAAAAAGGTAGATTTAGACAAAACCTTTTAGGTAAACGTGTTGACTACTCAGGTAGATCAGTTATTGTTATTGGTCCTAATTTAAAAATGCACCAAGCTGGAATCCCTAGACAAATGGCTGCTAAGTTATTTGAACCATGAATTATCAACAAACTTGTTGATGCTGATATGGCTTCATCAATTAAAGCTGCTAAGAAAATGATCGAAGAGGAAGATGGAAGAATTTGACCATTCATTGAACAAACAATGAAAGGTAAAGTAGTTCTATTAAACCGTGCTCCTACACTTCACCGTTTATCAGTTCAAGCATTTGAACCTGTATTAGTTAGAGGTAGAGCAATTAAATTGCACGCCCTTGTAACTGCAGCCTTCAATGCTGACTTTGATGGTGATCAAATGGCTGTTCACGTTCCAATATCTCCAGAAGCAATCAGAGAAGCTAAAGAATTAATGTTAGCTAACAAGAATATTCTTGGACCTAAAGATGGAGAACCAATTATCAACCCTTCACAGGATATGATCCTTGGACTATTCTACTTAACAAAAGAAATTGCTGGAGCTAAAGGTGAAGGTTCATACTACTCAAGTTATGATCAAATGATCAAAGCTCATTCACATGGTGCTTTATCTCTACATGCTAGAGTTATTATTCCTGCATCTCAAATTGGTAAAGAATACTTACAATTAAATAAAGGCTTCGCAGTTTCAACTGTTGGTAAGTTTATATTTAATAATGCCTTTCCATCAAACTTCCCATTTGTTTTCAACAATGGTGTAGCTACACTTAAGACTTCTTATTCAAAAGAAATTCATAAGCAAGGTGTTGATTTGAGAAAAGTTATTGCTGATCAACCAATACACAAACCTTTAGATAAAAAAGATATATCAAAAGTTGTTCGTTTAGTATTCGACCAATACGTTGCACAAATCTCAAAAGAAGATTTAGCTAAGGTTATTGCAGTTATTAACGCATCAAACCATAAAGATACAATCATGAGATTCGCTAAAATTGCAACTCACGATGACAAGCAATTAAATAAAATTCACTGTCAAATACTTTCAGAGAAAGTAAGAGATAGATTTATTGAAATTGACAAGATCACAACTGCTAAAAACGACGGTGTTAGAAGAACATTCGAAGTTGAAGAAAGAGTTGAGTTACTTGAAAAAGTTTGATTCGACTATACAAATGTTGTTGCTGAAGCATTAGATAATATTAAGGCTCTTGGATTTGAACATTCAATGAAGTCTGGTGTTACTATGTCAATCGCTGACATCAAGCTTTCAAAAATTAAGAAAGCTAAAGTTATCGAAGGAGAGAAATATGTTGCTGATTTAGCTGCTATGGCTGAAAAAGGACTTCTTACAGATAACGAAAGATACCAACTTGTTATTAAAAAATGAGCATCTATCAAGAATGATATTCAAGATGATTTAAAAACAATCGCTGATGAATCAGATTACAACCCAATCTTTATGATGATGGAATCTGGTGCTCGTGGTAATATCTCTAACTTTGTTCAGCTTGCTGGATTACGTGGACTTATGGCCAACAATAAGAAGAACTTGAAAGCGTTTGCACAGAATGACGTTATCATCCGTTCAACAGTTGAAGTTCCAGTTAAGTCTTCATTCCTTGAAGGACTAACAGGATATGAATTCTATTCATCAACACATGGTGCCAGAAAAGGTCTTACTGATACTGCTCTTAATACAGCTAACTCAGGTTACCTAACTCGTAGACTAGTTGATGTTGCTCAAAATATTGTTGTTAAAGATGACGATTGTGGATCTGACTTTGGATTCGATGCTAAAGACATTATTGATACAAAGACAAATACTATCATTGTACAAATGGAAGAAAGAATCGAAGGAAGATTTACAAACAAAGCAGTTCTAGATTCTAAAGGTAAAGAAATTATCGGTAGAGGAGAATTAATTACTCCTGAAATCGCAGCATCAATTGCTAAAGCTGGAATTACAAATGTTGATATTAGATCAATCCTTGGTTGTCAAGTTCGTAATGGTGTATGTAAGAAGTGTTACGGTAAAGACCTAGCTACAAATAGAATTGTAGAGATTGGTGAAGCAGTTGGTATTATCGCTGCTCAATCAATTGGTGAGCCTGGAACACAGCTTACAATGCGTACGTTCCATACAGGTGGGGTTGCCGGTGTTGAAGATATCACTGGTGGGTTCGACCGTCTGAAACAATTAATCGATGCAACTAAACAACTTTGAGATAGACCAGCTATCATCTCTAAAACAGATGGTACTGTAACAAATGTTGAAATGCAAACTGATGAAGAAGGACATGCAACTAACAAGAAGATTGTTGAAATTACTGCTAACGATGAATCTAAGAAGATTTACCAATACCAATTCTTAGCTACTAGAAAGCTTAGAGTTAAAAAGGGTGATACAGTTAAACCAGGTTCAAAAATAGTTGAAGGACCAATAGTTCTTGAAGAACTATTAGATTACGCTGGACCAAGAAAAGTTCAGAATTATCTACTTAAAGAAATCCAAAAACTATACCGTATGCAAGGTATCGCAATCTCTGATAAGTATGTTGAAATTATCATTAGACAAATGCTCTCAAAAATCATGATTCAATCACAAGGTGATTCAAACATGTTCGCTGGAACAATTGTTGATGTAAGTAGATATAAAGAAGTTAACAGACAATTACTTGATGCAGGTAAGAAACCAGCTTATGGTGAGATAGTTCTTAAAGGTGCGAAACAAACTCCTTTACTATCAGAATCATTCCTAGCTGCAGCTTCATATCAAGAAACAGCGAAAGTTCTTGTACACGCTTCAATCGCAGGTAAGAAAGATTATCTAGAAGGACTTAAAGAAAACATTATTGTTGGACATAAGATTCCTGCTGGAACTGCCTCTGATTTTGAGCTTAAAGGTAAGTACGATATTAGAGATCCTAAATCATACTTCAAGCAAAAAACAAATGCTACAATTGATGGAGAAGATATCCAAATCAATCAAGAATTTGAAAACTAATACCCTATGGGTATTTTTTTGTATGCTATAATTTTTCTAATGTTAAAACACAATTACCACACACATACAACATATTGTAACCATGCTACAAAAACTGCTGAAGAGCAAATACTTTTAGCTATCGAAAATAAGTTAGAAACTCTTGGTTTTTCAGAGCACATAGATCTACCAAATGTTGTTGCTCCATATCGTTTAAAAGATGTAGAAACTAATGAAGAATATTTAAAAGAATTAATAGCTCTTAAAAAGAAATATGAAGGACAAATAAATATCCTAATCGGTTATGAGTCAGAAGGTATGAATCACCTTGATGGTGGGACTTCTATAGCTAATTTCGTTAAAGAAAGAATGTCAAGACCTGAGGTAGATTTCTACATTGCTGGACTTCATTTTTATAAGGACCAAACACTTGCAAAATCAAGACTAAGTTCAATGGAAAATTCTATCCATTATGTAGAGTCATTTAAGAAACTTGTTGAAGCTGTAAAACCATTGTACTTAGCACACCCAGATGTGTTCCTAATTACAAGAGGAAATGACGAGTGAACTGATGAAGAAAAATATATTGCCAAAGGCATTTTAGAAATCTGTGTGGAAAATGATATTCCTTTAGGTATTAATGTTTCAGGATTAAGACACGATGAGAATTATCCGAACATGAAGTTCTTCAAGCTTGCTAAAGAATATGGATGTAAAGGAATAATTGAACTTGATACTCATAGTGAGAATGATTGAAAAGAAAAGTCTTATCAAGATATTAAAAGATTCAGTGAAGAAATTAATATGGAGATGATTGAAAAACTAGACGTCTAGTTTTTTTAATATAAAAACAAGCTACGCTTGTTTTGGTCATTTCTGATTTGGTACCCGAGATGGGACTTGAACCCATAAGCCGAAGCAGCAGGATTTGAATCTGCCGTGTATACCAATTCCACCACTCGGGCATTTGGCGGGAATAGAAGGAATCGAACCCTCATTAACGGGTTTGGAATCCGCAGTTCTACCACTAAACTATATTCCCTAAATGCTTATTAATTATATATCTAAATATCTAAGTAGTAGTATAATTCTTCCAAGGAGATTGATATGAACAAAAAAACAATACAAATGATGGACCTTTCTAAAAAGAAAGTAATAGTAAGAGTGGACTTTAACGTTCCTATAAAAGACGGAAAGATTACTTCTGATAAAAGAATAGCATCAGCACTTCCAACAATCAAGAAAATTATTTCTGATGGTGGAGCTGCAATTTTACTTTCACACTTAGGAAGAATTAAAACTGAAGAGGACAAAGCTAAAAATGATTTAAGCATTGTCGCTAAAGACTTATCTGCAAAGCTTGGTAAAGATGTAATCTTTGTTAACGCAACAAGAGGACCTTTAGTAGAAGAAGCGATTGCTAACTTACAAGCTGGTGACGTAATGATGTTACAAAATACAAGATATGAAGATCTTAACAACAAAGCTGAATCAAAGAATGATCCAGAACTTGGTAAGTATTGAGCCTCATTAGGAGATGTATTTATTAACGATGCATTCGGTACTGCTCATAGAGCACATGCTTCAAATGTAGGTATTGCTTCAAACATGAACTGTTCAGCAGTTGGTTTCTTAGTAGAGAAGGAATTAAAAATGTTAGGTCAAGGATTAGATAATCCTGAATCTCCTTTCATAGCAATCATTGGTGGAGCTAAAGTTTCGGACAAGATTGCAGTTATTGAAAACTTATTAGTTAAAGCTGACAAGATTTTAATTGGTGGAGGAATGGCTTATACATTCATGAAAGCAATGGGTGCTGAAATCGGTACTTCATTAGTAGAAGAAGACTTCATTGATATGGCAAAAGGATTCCTTGCTAAAGCAGATGGGAAAATCTTACTTCCAGTTGATCATGCATTTACTGATGGTTATGCTGATAACGAAAGACAAATTACTGAAGGACTTGATGTTCCAGAAGGAATGATGGCTCTTGATATTGGACCTAAAACAATTAAGTTATATGAAGATGCAATTCAAGGTGCTAAGACAGTTGTTTGAAATGGACCTATGGGTGTTGCTGAGTTTGAAAACTTCAAACAAGGTACAGAAGCTGTTGCAACCGCAATAGCAGAACAAGCTGGTGTATTCTCTGTAATCGGTGGTGGAGATTCAGCAGCAGCTGCAATCAAGCTAGGATTCGCAGATAAGTTCACTCACATCTCAACAGGTGGAGGAGCATCGCTTACATACATGGAAGGTAAACCGCTTCCAGGTATTGATGCAATTGCTGATAACTCTAAAGAGTGTACTTCAGGAATGTGTAAGAAATAATTAAATGGGAAACCATTTTTTCTTTATAATTTTGTTATTCAAAAGGAGACAAACATGTCTAGAAAAATAGTAATAGTAGGAAATTGAAAAATGAACAAAACACCAAGTGAAGCTAAAGCTTTCATGAAGCAAATGGTTAAACTTGTTACAAAGAACGAATCAAAGATTAACGGAGTTAAATATGGAATTGCTTCACCATCTGTAGATATCGCAACAGTTAAAGAATTCAAAACAACAGGAATGATCGTTGCAGCTGAAAACTTTAATGAAAATACAAACGGAGCATACACAGGAGAACTATCAGCAGCAATGATTAAAGCAGCAGGTGCTAACGCAGTTGTTATTGGTCACTCTGAAAGAAGAGCTATGTATAACGAAACTGATAAATCAGTAAACGCTAAAACAGTAGTTGCTTTAGAAAACAAATTACTTCCAATCGTATGTATGGGAGAAACACTAGAAGAAAGAAAAGCTAAGAAATGAAAAGCAGTTGTTAAGAAACAATTTACAGCAGCTCTTAAAGGACTTACTTCAGCAGAAGTGGCTAAAGTAGTTATAGCTTATGAACCTATCTGAGCAATCGGTACAGGTGTTACTGCTTCAGCAGAAGAAGCACAAGAAGTATGTAAATACATTAGAGGACTTGCTGCTAAATCATTTGATCAAGCAACAGCAAACAAACTAATTATTCAATATGGTGGATCAGTTAAACCTGAGAACGTAGCAGAACTAATGGGACAAGCAGACATTGATGGAGCCTTAGTTGGTGGAGCATCATTAGAAGCTGAATCATTCGTTAAATTATTAACACTAAACAAATAAGCAATCGCTTATTTTTTATTTATAATTTGAATATGACTAAACTAAAAGAAAACTCAATTGGTGGATATACAATAAGATCATTTACATGATTACTTTTATTTGGTGGGTTCGTTTTCGGACTTGCTTTTATAGTTACATCTCAAATTGGATTATCAACTCTAGATACATTCGCTACTCCATTTAGATTACTAACAGGAGTGTCAGATACAACCTTGTATGGAAAAGCTTTCTTGATGCCTATTGGAATCACAATGATCTTAATCGCAATTGCTATTCATTATAAGATGAATAAGAAAGTGAGATTAGATTATGTATTAGCTTTAATTCCTATTATTGTTTTAGGATTCACTTTTGATTTCATATTGAAGATTCCATTCTTTGCTCAACAAATGAATTTCAATATCGCTGCGACTCCAAGCCCATTATCTGAAAATCCTATGAGTATTCTTTATGCATTAATAGGTTTTGTTCTTTATGTTTTCACTCTTGGTGCAATGAGCGCAATGAAGATTGCTCCTAATTCATACGTGATGCTCGTGAGTGAAATCGCGCTATTAAAAAAGAAAGAATACAAAACTATCCAATGAATAATAGATGGCGTGTTTGTTATAGTAGGTTTTATATTCCTTACAATAGCGATTTCAATAGGGCAATCTGATAACGCACATCAATTACAATGATGAAAGCTTTTAAAGATATTTGGACCTCTAACAATTCTACTTGTGTTAACACAAGGGTACTTAATAAACCTATCATTCAAGGGTTCTGAAAAGCTTGTCAAATACACATTCGTATAATTTTTGCTATAATGGTTAGACACTATGAAAGGAGAAATTATGAATTTATCAAAAACAAGTTTAGCTAAATACGGAGTTATTGCTGGTCTTGCATTCATCGTTTTATTTATACTTTCAATGGTATTTAAGAACCACGGAAGCAGCATTATGCACTGAGTATTCTGAATACCTACAGTAATCGTTTGAATCTTTGCAGTTGTAATAGGAATACTTATTATCGTTGAAGCTCTTAAAGAAACAGCTAAAACTAAACCACAATGATGAATACTGTTCTTAATCGGCGGTATCATGTTAATAATCTTCCCAGTTATTGGAGCAATATTATTATTCATCTCATTGGTTACAAATCTTAAATAAGCAAATGCTTATTTTTTTTTGCCTTTTTTTATATAATTTATTGGAAACGAGGAATTATGAAAAAACCAGTAGTGTTGACAATCATAGATGGATTAGGTTTAGACAAAGGAACAACAGCTAATGCTTTCAAGCTTGCTAAGACACCTTTACTAGACGAACTGATGAATGATTACCCAAATACAAGACTTACAGCCTCAGGGCAAACAGTAGGACTTCCTGATGGACAAATAGGAAATTCAGAAGTTGGACATCTTAATATTGGATCAGGAACAATTGTTTATACTGGCCTGTCTTTAATAAGCGAAGCTATAAAGAATGGATCATTCTATAAGAATGAGGCTTTCCTATCTTCTATTGAAAACGCTAAAACTAATAACTCGACAATTCACTTAATGGGATTACTTTCACCAGGTGGAGTTCACTCTTTAGAAACTCACCTTTTTGAAATCCTTAAATTACTAAATGATGAAGGAATCAAGAACGTAACAGTTCATGCTTTTACTGATGGAAGAGATGTTGCTCCAAGATCTGTAAAGTCATCTTTAACAAAGTTAATGGATGTCCTTAACAAGTATGGATACAATCTTGGTTCAATTCAAGGAAGACTATATGCAATGGATAGAGATGCAATGTTTGAGAAAACAGAAAAAGCATTTGAAACTATCAAAGGAAATTCATCAAATAGTTTTGCTGATCCTATTGAGTATATTGATTCTCAATATAGTAAAGATCTTAATGATGAATTTATTGAACCTGCAATTAACTCAAACGATTCAATTAAATTCTTAGCTGATAAAGATTCAATCATCTTCTTCAACTTCCGTCCTGATAGAGCAAGACAACTTGCACATCTATTCGTTGGTTCAAAGTTATACGAGAACAAACCAGCTAATCCTGTAAATGATATTCATTTAACAATCATGATGCCTTACGAAGGTATTACAGCTAATGTTGCATTTGATTCAATGAAACTAGAGAATACTTTAGGTTCAGTTGTTTCTGAAGCTGGACTGAAACAAATCAGAATTGCTGAAACTCAAAAGTATGCTCACGTTACATTCTTCATGGATGGAGGAGTTGATATCGAACTTGATGGAGCTAAGAGAATTCTTATTCCTTCAAAGAAGATTGATGACTTTTCACAATCTCCTGAGATGTCTGCATTAGAAATTACAGAGAAGTTAATTCCTGAATTAGCTAATGTTGATTTAGTAATTATGAATTATGCTAATCCAGACATGGTTGGACATACTGGTAATTTAGAAGCTACTATTAAAGCAGTTGAGATTATTGACGGTGAGCTTACTAAATTAAAAGCTGCAGTTGATTCACTTGGTGGAGTTATGTTCATAACTGCAGATCACGGGAATGCTGAAATAATGGCAGACGAAAATAACAACGTTGTCACTAAACATACAACAAGTGATGTTCCCTTTATCTCTACAGATAAAGACATAGAACTAACTGAAGGATCACTTGTAAATATAGCGCCAACAATACTTAGTTACTTAGGACTTGAGATCCCTTCTTCAATGGACCACAAATCTCTAATTAAGTAACTTGGTATATAATAGTATTAAATCAAAGGGGTTAAAATGAAAAAATTATTATTAGGATTAGGAACAGTAGCGGCAGTAGTTGCTCCTGTTACAGCAGTTGTTGCATGTGGATCTACAAGTAGACCACCAGCATATGGAAGAGTTATAACTGCTTATAGTACAGACGAAGCAACTTCAACTTTTAATAGTTTCACTATTGATCTAACTGCATTTGAATTTCAATCAGAAATGAAAGAATATGGATTCGATCAAGACGCGAAGATCTTTTATGATTTGAATGCAACTTCTACACCTTCTACACCTTCTACACCTACTGGAATCAAAATTGATGCGTCTACTAAGATTTCTATAATAGTCCCTGATGGAGATAGAACTAAAACAGTTTCTAAAGACTGAACAGATGTAATGGCATACTTTAATTCGCTAGCATCAAATAATGCTTCATCTTCACAGACTACACCAGCTACAACAACTACAGCTACAACAACTGGAACTACTACATCAGCTGGAACTGCCGCTGCATCACCAACAGCACAAGCTAACGTTGTTGGGTTTACTGAAT